>JAFAKB010000089.1 GCA_019235885.1 Candidatus Eremiobacterota bacterium
CGAGGCGCCGAAAACGAACGACCACGTGCGCGCCATCGTCGGATCGTCGGAGGCGTAGTTGCGGAAGACGAAGGCAGCGCCGCGCAAGACGATGCCGAGGAGCGCCAGCGTGAGCGGCGCGTTGAGGTACGTGCCGACGTCGGCGTAGGCGGGCGGGAAGCACGTGAAGAGCGCGACCCAGGCGAAGATCAGCCAGACGTGATTCGACTCCCAGACGGGGCCGATCGCATCGGAGATCGTGTCGCGCTGCGCTTGGCGGCGCGGGCCGCTCGCGAACAGATCCCAGACGCCGCCGCCGAAGTCGGCGCCGCCGAAGATTGCGTAGAGCGTGAGCGCGGCGACGACGACCGCCGCCGCGGCGTAGGCCGCGGTCACGGAGTTGCGGCTTTCGGGGCGAGCGGTTTGCGGGCGGCGGCTTGTGGCTTGCGGCCGACGCGGCGGAGTAGCCACCAGCACGTCGCGGCGAGGATCACGTAGACGCACGAGAAGACGTAGAGCTGCACGGCGATTCCGGGCGCGATCGTTGCCGCGTCGCCGGTGCGCAGCAAGCCGCGGGCGATCCACGGCTGGCGGCCGAACTCGGTGACGAACCAGCCCGCTTCCAGCGTGACGAGCGAAAGCGGGCCGGAGAATGCGATCGCGGCGAGGAGCCGGCGCGGAAGGTCGCGCTTGCGCAGCGCGAAAACGAACCAGGCGAAGGCGACCAGCAGCAGCAGTGTTGCGCTGCCGACCATCGTGTCGAAGGAGTAGTGAACGGTCGCGATCGGCGGATAGCCGGTCGGCGCAATGCGGTCGAGTCCCGTCACTTCGGAGTTGGGATCGAAGCTGACGAGCCAGCTCAGCGCGCCGGGAATCTCGATGCCGTATCGCGTTTCGCCGCGGCCGACGATCCCGCCGATCGTGATCGGGGCGTGGCGTTGCGTTTTCCAGAGCGCTTCGAGTGAGGCGAACTTGGCGGGCTCGTGCTCGGCGTCGAAGCGCGCGATCGTGTCGCCGGCGATGAATTGAAGCGGGATCGCGATGGCGGCGACGATCATTGCGATCGTCAGGCCGGCGCGGACTTGGTCGATGCGGTCTTGGGCACTTCGGCGCAGCAGTGCGAACGCGCAGACTGCGGCTGCCCCGAAGCCGGTCATCACGTAGGCGGCGAGCGCGGCGTGCACGCCTTCGACGAGCCAGGGCGGGCTGAACATCGCGGCGATCGGGTCGACGTCGACGATCTTTCCGTTCACCAAGCGAAACCCGGACGGGATGTTCATCCAGGCGTTCACCATCGTGACGAAGCCGGCGGAAAGCGCGCCGCTGAGGGCGATCGGGATCGCGCTCAGCCAGTGCGCGCGCGGGCTCAGGCGGTCCCAGCCGTACAGGTAGACGCCGATGAAGATCGCTTCGACGAAAAATGCGAAGCCTTCGAGCGAGAACGGCAAGCCGATCAGCGCGCCGGCGTAGCGCATGAACGTGGGCCACAGCAGGCCGAGCTCGAACGAAAGGATCGTTCCGCTGACGGCGCCGACGGCGAAGAGGATCGCCATTCCCTTCGACCAGGTTCGGGCAAGATCGTAGTACGCCCGGCGCTTCGTGCGAAGCCACACGCCTTCGGCGACGAAGACGAGGAGCGGCAAGCCGACGCCGAGCGCTGCGAAGACGATGTGGAACGCGAGCGAGGTTCCCATCTGGGCTCGCGCCGCGATCACCTGATCCATGCCGCTAGTGTACCGCGGTCGGGAGGCGGCGCCCCCGACCTGCGTCGGTTACGGCTGGTGGGCTTTCGAGAAGACGAACGACCAGTCGGAGGCGAACGGAGCGGCGCCGGCCTTCAGCTTCATCGCGCTCAGCGCTTTGGGCGAGAGCAGCGTGATCCGCGCGCGGCCTGCCACGTTCGCTCCGGACGATGCGATGCGCGCGGACATGTGGCAGTCCATGCACGCGGCGTGCTGCACGTAGGTCTCCATCGTCGAGTTCGCGACCGGCCACGACGGGTCGGGCGAGCCTTGGCTCAGCGGGATCTGCGCGAACGGTTTCTGGCGGGTCGGCGTGGGGACGCGCGGCCACTGCGTGTCGATCTGGCGGTAGTAACGGAAAACCGAATTCGTCGCGCCGGCCCGCGCCAGCGCGGCGCGGAACGTGCCGGTGGTTTGCTCGGCGAACGTGCCGACGGGCGTGACGCGCTGCGTCTGCGTCGGAACCGTGTAGGCTTGGCAACCGGGCGGCGGGGCGGTGCGGCCGTTCGCGCACGCTGTCGCGAGCGCGTTCACCTTGCACGGGCCGGTGCAGTTCGAGCGATAGTAGGTCCAGGCCGGTGTTGCGGTCGGAACGGCGGACGGCGACATCGTCGCGGGTGAGGACGGATACGGTGTGGCGTCGGGGTCGTTGTCGACCTGCTCGAACGTCGCCCACGAGAACTGCGCGGCCTTCGGCACCTTGCGCACGATGTGGAGTCCGACCAGGCCGACGACGGCGTCGTTCACGATCCGGCCGTCGGGATAGACGAGATTGGCGCGCGAGATCAGATAGCGCGCGTACTGGCTTGGATCGTGCAGCTGCACCCAGGCGGCTTTGATCTCGATCGCGCCCTGGTTGCCGTAGTTCGTCACTTTCCCTTGGCAGTTGATGTCGCCGGTCTTCGGGTCGTTGTTGCCGGAAGGCAGGCTCAGGCCGTAGCGGACGCAGTCTTTCTGCTTCTGGATCGAGGTCAGGCCGTTGCCGGTGATGTAGGCGAGCTCGTCGTTGCCGATGCGCTCTTCGTAGAACGTCACGTCGCGGTTGCGCGAGGTCAGCCAGCCGAGCGTGACGGCCTGCTGAAATCCGCTCAGGTGGACGTCGTCGCCGTCCGCCTTCGAGATGGCGGAGAGGGTTCGCAAGCCGTTCGATTTTGCTACGCCGGCGGTGAGGTTCTTGCGCGCGGTCGACGTGCCGAAGACCTCGTCGGGGTTGGCGTAGCTTTCCCATACCGTCGTGTAGGCGCCGGCCTTCGAAACCGGCTGGCCGAATGCGCTCGGACTTGCCTGCGGGGCGGGTGTTCCGCGGCCCTGCGCGCGCCAGTTCAGGTAGATGAACTCTTGCCAGGCGATGCAGTCGGCGCTCAGCTGGAAATCGAGCGATCCTTGCAGATCGAACGTCGGCGGCATCGTGGGCTTGACGGCGACCTTGGAGCACTGGTTTGCGCCGATTTGGGCTTGCACGCCGCGCGCGCCGCCGCCGAACGAGGCGGCGAGGGCGACGACCGCGATGAGAACGGCGAGAGCGAATCCCGTGGGCGACCAGCGTGACGGCATAGGTAAACCCCTTCTCAACTAGGCGCGCGAGCGGTGCAAGGGAGCATACCGAGCGCTTGTTGAGGGGACCTGCTGCCGGGCTACCGCGCGAACTCGCCGTACGGCGGCGGCGTGGCGCGCGCGCCTTTGACGGCGTGCCAGAGGATGTCGTTCAGCTCGCCCTCGTCGACTCGGTCGGCGTGGGCGAGGTCGAGCCGGGCGCTGTCGGCGGCGCGGTAGGCGGCGGCGCCGTTCTTCGCGCGCGTGTCGGTTTGCGCCGGAAGTGCGTCGAAGGGCACGAGGTTCGGCGTCGCGACGAACGCGGCCGAAAGCGGCGGCGCGCCGGCGTCGTATGCGGACATCGGCGCCAGGCCGAGCAGGATCTCGATCGTGCGCAGCACCGATGCTTGCGTGTACGCGGCGTGCTGGACGCCGCCGGCGGCGTACGGCGAGGCGACGTACAGCGTCGAGCGCTGCTCGTCGACGTGGTCGGGGCCGTTCTGCGCGTCGTCCTCGAGGACGAAGATCGCGGTAGTGGGCCAGTCCGGCGAATGCGAGACGGCTTCGACGAGCTTGCCGACGGCCTGGTCGTTGTCCGCGACCATTCCCTGCGGTGTGATCGCGCCGGCGCGCGTTCCGGAGGTGTGGTCGCGCGGGAAGCGCACGATCTCCAGTTGCGGGAGCGTGTGCGAAGCTTCGTACGCGTCGAACTCGCGCTTCCACTCCGCGAAGCGCGCGACGTCCTCGACCGAGAGGTCGAAGGTCGCGAAGCCGTGGTCCGTGTTCTTGTTCAGGAACGCATTTTCCGACGACACCGGCGTCGGACCGCTCGGCCCGGCGGTGACGAACTCGCCGTAGTTGCGCAGCGTCACGCCGTGCGCGGCGGCGTCGTCCCAGAGGTAGCCGGCGTGCGGGACCGCGGCTTCGGCGCCGTCCTCGAAGTCGTAGAAGGGGCGGCGGTTCGCGTAGTTTTGCGGCCACATCTTCTCGAGGTAGTCGTTGGCGAACGCTGCGGTCGACCAGTTGTGGCCGTCGGCGCTGACGTGCGCGTCCTCGAAGAAGCGGTCGAAGACGCCGAAGCGCTTCGCGATCGCGTGCTGGTTCGGGGTCACCTTTTCGCCGAACAGCACCAGCGAGGGATCGCCGTCGGCGCCGCTCACGTCGCCCAGCACCTGGTCGTACGTGCGGTTCTCCTTGATCACGTAGATCACGTGCTTGATCGGGCCGCCGCGGCGGATCACGGGGCTCGCCGGAACGGCATCGTGCTGCGCGAGCTCGCGGACGTCGGCGAGGCCGCGCGCGAGCGCCGCATCGTCGGGGATCGCGAGCCGGCGAACCGAGCCCACCAAGTTGTCGGCGATGTAGTCGGTGTCGCTGCGCGCGAGCGGGTTGAAGCGCGGGTTCGCGTGGCCCGACTCGCCCTTGCCGTTCGCGACGTAGAGCACGCCGTGCGCGCGGTCGACCGCAAGCGCGGTCGGGTACCAGCCGGCGGGGATCGCGCCCAGCGGCGTGAGGCCGTGCGGGCCGGTGCGGAAGACGGCGACGGCGTTCGCCGCGCCGCACGTGACGTAGAGGCGGCTGCCGTCGAGGACGAGCGAATTCGGCGAGGTGCCGAACGCGTTCGCGCGCGCGAACGGGATCTTCGCGTGCTGTATCACCTTCTCGGTCGCGAGATCGACGACCGCGACGTCGTCGTCGTCGCTGTTCGCGACGTACAGCCGCGCGCCGT
Source organism: Candidatus Eremiobacterota bacterium (assembly GCA_019235885.1). Lineage (GTDB taxonomy): Bacteria > Vulcanimicrobiota > Vulcanimicrobiia > Vulcanimicrobiales > Vulcanimicrobiaceae > Vulcanimicrobium. The sequence goes on from JAFAKB010000089.1 coordinate 4,984, forward strand.
CGCTCGCGAGCGCGACCGGATGGCGGCCGACGAACACGTGCGCGTCGCGCGCGCCGAGCGCGGTCACGAAGCTCCAGCCGCGCTCGGCGACCCACAGCGTTCCGCTGCGGCCGGCGTACAGCACCGCGGCCGGATGGTGTCCGACGTCTTCGGTCGAGAAGACGCGCGCCGTCTTCGGATCGATCAGCGCGACGCGGTTCGCGAGGTCGCCGGCGACCGCGATCGTTCCGTTCGCCCGCTGCGCGAGCGCGACCGGGTAGAACGGCACCGGCAGCGAGACGTTCTTGTCGACCACGCCGCTCGCCGTGTCGACGTGCGCGACCGACTCTTGAAACGTGCCGGCGACCGCGACCCACACGCCGTCGCCGTTCGCGTCGCGCAGCGGTGCGCCGTACGCGCCGTTCAACGGGACGCTGCGCACCTCGTGCAGCGTCGCGGCGTCGAGGACGCGCAGCGCGGGCTTGCGGTGTCCGGCTTCGAGGACGAAGAGACGCGAGCCGTCGCGCGAGAGCACGAGCCCGGTCGGCAGCGTCCCCACCGTCGCGACCGGCCCGTCGCTGCCGCGGATCTTCCACCCCGTCGGCAGCGTCGTCACGCCCGCCGCGGCCAGCGCCGCAGCACCGAGCGCGAACACACCGAGGATCGTAGCGGCGACGGTTCGCTTCACGTTGATCTCTTTCTTCACGGCTCGCGAAAGTTGGGACGGGGGCAGGTTCATCCTGCCGTACGGATGCACCCGCTTCGCCTCAAGCGTCAGCGCGTTGAAGCGGTAGCACCAAACGGCCAGAAATCTGTTCTAGGCCCTTGCCGCTCGAACGTACCGCGGGATAGGAGAGGTAGGAAGGGAATACAATGCACACGATGACGGTCCACAAACGGCTGTTGGAGCTCGGCTCCAACGCGCGCGAGGCACGGCAAGCAGAGACGCTCCTTGCGCGCTTCCTCCCGCTCGGGCGACCCGTCGAGATCACGGACGAGCTACTGCAAGCCGCACGTGCCGGATATCCTGCGACCGTGGCCGGCTTGCTTGCTGAAGAAGTAGAGCCCGACGAAGACGAGATCGCCGCCATGGCTGAGGCGGCGGCAATGAACGACGGGACGCTGACTGACCTGGATGACTTTTTGCGGGAGCAAAGAGAGTCGGCGGCCTCAATCGACCGCGCCGGCTGAACTGAGCTCGTGTTCCCTTCCGAGCACTCGCTACTCGGAAGTTTCCAATGCAAAAACAACAGCGCGTTCGCTTGGAAAAACGGGCGAAGCGCGACCTTGCGGCCTTACCGGTCGTCGACTCAACGCGCATTCTCCATTGCGTGAAACGCTATGCGGAATCAGGCCACGGTGACGTCAGGCACCTGCGCGGAGACTATGAAGGTGAGCTGCGCTTGCGTGTCGGTCGCTATCGAATCATACTTTCGATTCGGGGTCGCTACGTCATCGTCCATGCCATAGTCGACCGAAAGGATGCCTACCGTTGAAGAGCGCTATGCGTTCAGGAGCGCGCCGAGTATCGCGGCGGTGACGACGACGATCCATGGGGCGACGCGGAAGAGCGCGATCGCGGCGAAGGCGGCGAGGGCGATTGCGATGCGCAGCCAGGCGCCGCCGAGCGAGATCAGGACGGGATCGTAGAGGACCGCGCCGAGCAAACCGACGACGCTCGCGTTCGCGCCGCGCACGGCGCCGGCGGCGCGTGGCGCGCCGGCGAGGCGGTTCCATACCGGCGCGATCGCGAAGATCAGCGCGAATGAGGGCAAGAAGATCAGCCCGGTGGCGACGAGCGCGCCGGCGGCGCCGTGCAGCGGTGAGGTGTTCGCGTAGCCCAGAAACGTCGCGAACGTGTTGAGCGGGCCCGGCATCGCCTGCACCGCGCCGTAGCCGGCGAAGAAGTCGCGCGCCGAGATCAACCCGTCGCGGATCATGCTCTGCAGCAGCGGCAGCACGACGTGACCGCCGCCGAACACGAGCGAACCGGCGCGTATCAGCGTCGCGAGAAATACGACCGTCGCGCTCTTCGGCAGCGCGGTCACCGCGACGAGCGCGAGGAACAGCGCTCCCGCGACGACCGAGACCCCGCGTGGCACGCGGATCGGCAGCCCGTCGGCGCGCAAACCGCCGGCGCGCAGCAGCAACGCCCCGGCGATAGCCCCAAGCACGATCGGCACCCACTGGAATCCCGGCAGCGGCCGCAGCGCGAGCGTGACGAACAGCGCGGCGACCGCGATGACCTTCGTCCGCCCGCCGGTGCACATCGAGGCTGCGAGGCCGACGACGGCCTGCGCCACGACCGCCGCGGCGGCGGCGAACAAGCCGTCGAGGAGCCCGCCGAGCCAAACCGGCGGATCGTGGCGTTCGGCGCCGGTCAGCAGCGCGGCGATCGCCGTCATCGCGAGCGCCGAAGGCGCGGTGAAGCCGAGCCAGGCCAGGAAGGCGCCGAGCGGGCCGCCGCGCGTGAAGCCGATCAGCATCCCGACCTGGCTCGAGGTCGGTCCGGGGATGATCTGGCAGAACGCGACGATGCGCACGAACGCGGCCTCGTCGAGCCAGCGCCGCTCCTGCACGAAGGTGCGGCGGAAGTACGCGAGGTGGGCGATCGGGCCGCCGAACGAGGTCGAGCCAAGGCGGAGGAACGTGGTGAACACCTCGCGCACGACGCCAGACTTACCCGCAGAGGATCGCGACTTCATGCAGCTAGGCGACTTGACGGTCTACCACAACGGGCGGTTCAGCCGCTACGACGACGCCAAGGTCGGGCTGCTGACCCACGGCCTGCAGTACGGAACCGGCTGCTTCGAAGGGATTCGCGGCTTCTGGAACGCGCGCGACGAGGAGCTCTACCTGCTTCAGCTCCAGGACCACTACGAGCGGCTCGCGCAGTCGGCCCGCATTCTTCTGATCGAGTTGCCGCACGCGGCGCGCGAGCTGTGCGAGCTGACGGTCGAGATCTGCGCGCGCAACGCGTTCCGCAGCGACGTCTACATCCGTCCCTTCTGCTACAAGGCCAACGAAGACATCGGCGTGCGGCTGCACGGCGTGAAGGACGGCTTCGCGATCGTCGCGATCCCGTTCGAGCGCTACTTCGACGCGCAGCGCGGGTTGCGGGTCGGCGTCTCGTCGTGGCGCCGGATCGACGACACGATGGCGCCGGCGCGCGGCAAGATCACCGGCGTCTACGTCAACAGCGCGCTCGCGAAGAGCGAGGCGGTGATGAACGGCTTCGACGAAGCGATCCTGCTCTCGGCGGAAGGCCACGTCTGCGAAGGTTCGGCGGAGAACGTCTTCGTCGTGCGGCGCGGCGTGCTCTACACGCCCGATCCCTCGCAGAACATTCTCGAAGGCGTGACCCGCCGCGCCATCATGACGCTCGCGGCCGAGGAGCTGGGGATGCAGGTGGTGGAGCGGCCGATCGATCGCAGCGAGCTCGTCGTCGCCGACGAGATCTTCATCACCGGCAGCGCCGCCGGCGTGCAGTGGGTCGAGTCGGTCGACCATCGTCCCGTCGGCGGCGGCGAGCGCGGCCCGGTCGCCGGCGCGCTGATCGAGTTGTACGACCGTGCGATCCGCGGCGGGATGCAGAAGTACGAGCACTGGCTGACCCGCACGTACGCGACGCACGCCGACGAAGGCCGCCAGACAGCCCGTTCGGATAGTTTTTCCACCTCCGGCAGCCCGCCCGCCAACCCGTCATAGGGGCCGCCGCCTCCGGCACGGTACCGAGCGGCATGAAAACCGCTACGCTGGCGCGCCTGCTCGCGGCAGGTGCGATCGCCGTCGGCTTGAGCGCCTGCTCCGGTGGTGCTGCGCAGCCGCCGCAACTGCCGCAGTCCGGGCCGCACAAGTCGAGCGTCTTCCGGGATGTCGGGACCTCGGGATCGAGCCGTTCGGTCAGCACCGTCGCGATCGGTCACTGCACGCAGGTCGCGACGTCGAAGGGAATCCTGTACGCCAAGCTCGTTCCGACGGCCGCGGTCGACCACGCGAACGTCGATGCGTCGCACTGCGACATCGGAATCTACTTGGGTCCGTCTTCGCACGGCCAGCGGATCGATCACACCAGCGTGACCGACGCCGACCAGTACGGCATCTTCGCCGATCAGGCGCAAAACGTCACGATCGACCACACGACCGTGTCGAAGATCGGAAACCACACCAACGGGGCGTTCGCGCCGAACGGCGTCCAAACCGGCGTCGGCCTCTACTTCCGCGGCGCGACCGGGACTGTCGACCACACCGACATCTCCCTGTACCAGAAGAACGGAACCGCGTTCAACTGCCTTTTCGACGACGTCACGGGCGCGTGTCTGAAGCCTTCCAGCGTCAGCATGATGCACTCTACGGCCGTCGGGCTCGGCCAGGTCGGCTTCATCGCGCAGAACGGAATTCAGTACCTCGATTCAACGGCGCCGCAGTTCGAGCACAACAGTGCCACGAACAACAGTTACTACAATCCGGCCGACACGCTCTACAACGGCAGCGCGACCGGGTTCCTGTTCCTGTGCACGAACGTCGCCTCGGAGAGCCAGTTGCGCGCGCAGCACAACGCCGCGGAGAACAACGACTTCAACTACTACGTGGACAACAACCCCGCGGACTGCTGACGGCTGGCCGGTGGCACGGTCGCCCTGGTACCGCGACCGGGTCGCACTGGCGATCGCGCTTCCAACGCTCGTCGTGCACGCCGCGCTGGCGGGGCGCTACGACGTCTTTCGCGACGAGCTGTACTTCATCGTTTGCGGACGGCATCCGGCGTTCGGGTACGTCGACCAGCCGCCGCTGATCCCGCTGCTCTCGGCGGGCTTGTATGCGCTCGGCCACCAGACGTGGCTGCTGCGCATGCCGGCGGTGCTCGCCGCGGTCGCGCTGGTGTGGCTCGTCGTGCGCTTCGCGCGGCTGCTCGGCGGCGGCGACGCCGCGGCGGCGGCGGCGGGAATCGCCGTCGCGCTCGCGCCGATGCTCAGCGGGCTCACGGCGACCTTCAACACGACCGTGTTCGAGCCGCTTGCCTGGACCTCCGTCGCGTACGCGCTCGCGCACGCCCTGCTCGGCGACCAGCGTGCGCCGATCCGGGCCGGCGTCGTGGCGGGGCTCGCGCTCGAAGCGAAGTACGTGCTGGTGGTCTGGCTCGCCGCGTTGGCGATCGGCGTGGTTGCGACCGCCGAGCGTCGGCTCTTCGCGCGGCGCGAGCTTTGGATCGGCGTTGCGCTCGCCGTCGTCATCGCGCTGCCTTCGGTCGTGTGGCAAGCGGTGCACGGGTGGCCGTTCCGCGAGTTGCTGCAAGCGGCAGGCGCGAAGAACACGGCCGTTCCGCCGCTCGCGTTTCTCGCAAACCAAGTCTTCGTGTTGAACCCGCTGTTCGCGCCGCTCTGGCTGGCAGGTATCGCCGCGCCGTTCGCGTGGCGCGAGCGCGCGCGCGCGCGCTTCGTCGCCGTTGCGTTCGTCGTGGCGACGGCGCTGATGATCGCAACGCACGGCAAAGACTACTACCTCGCGGCCGCGTACCCGGCAGTGTTCGCGCTCGGCGGCATCGCGTTCGAGCGCATCGTGCGCAACATGCTCGCGCGCGTTGCGTACCTTGCTGCCGCAGCGGCGTTAAGCGCGATCGCCTTGCCGACCGCGCTGCCCATTCTGCCCCCGAATCGGATCGCGCCGTACCTGCAGGCGCTGCATATCGCGCCGCAACAGCAAGAGAAGAGCTTCGCCGGGACGGCGCTTCCGCAAGAGTTCGCCGACCAGCTCGGCTGGCACGACTTCGTCGACCAAGTCGGCGCCGCGTGGCGCACCATCCCGCCCGGCGTTCGCGCGCAGACCTCGATCCTGGTCGGAAACTACGGCGAGGCCGCGGCGCTCGACGTCTACGGCGCGCCGTACGGTCTCCCGGCGGCGCTCAGCGGCCACAACACGTACTGGATGTGGGGACTGCACGGCAGAGCGCGCGCAACTTGCTTCGCGTGCGCCCGAATGTAGAAGGTCTGGACGCGCAGTGCACCTCCTTCCGCGTGCTCGGCAAGACGTTCTCGCCGTACGCCATGGCATACGAGAACGGCAAGGTGATCGTGCTCTGCAACGGCCTGAAACCGCCGCTCGCGCAGCAGTGGCCGCTCTACAAGCATTTCGAGTAACGTACTAGGACCGGTTCCCCGCGGCCGACGAGTCGGTCGCCGCCGCCGCCACTGGCCCGGCCAGGGCGACATCGGCCCGGGGAGTCCTGCGTCGAGGCGGTGAAGGGTTCGGCATGGCGGCGCAACCGGGGCGCAGTCGTCCGGGCGACGGCTCGGCCAATCTGTCCGAAGAGCCGCAGCTGGCCGCAACTCTGATCGGCGGTCGCGCGTTGCCACATTGCGAACTCCCTCTCCTACTCGCTGCAGTGCGCACTGGCCGTGCTCACGGGTCCCATACTATGATCACCTCGGAGATGCTCGCCCCCCTTTCAGATGAATTTGCACGCGGACCCTCATTCTGCGACCGCATCAAGGCGATGCCGCGGATGGACTCGACACGGTTTCCGTAGCATGGCTGCCACAGACGCCCTGATTAATCCTAAAGTCCTTCGCTGGGCACGGGAATCCACTTTACTGTCGATCGACGAGGCCGCGCGCGTCGCGCACATCGCCAATCCAGATCGGTTGCTCGCTGCTGAAAATGGCGACGGACCGATTACATTCCACCAACTTCAACGGCTAGCCCATTTTTGCCGCATCCCTCTCGGTGCATTCTACCGAGACGCGCCACCTAGGGAAGAGGACGTCCCGCCAGATTTTCGCTCTGGACCCGAGCGACCTGACCGCTACACTTCAGATCTTATCCGGACTCTTCGGACGGCGCGCGAGCGGCGCGACGCGGCTCTTGAGCTGTTTCAGGATCTGGACATCGCAATTCCGGCGATGCCCAGCGTCGCATCTACGAGTGAGGCGCATGCTGTACTGCAGCCCTTGCTTTGTACTTTGGCATGGCCCGACCAATCCGCCCAGTGGAATCGTGGCGCAAAGGCGCTAAGTACGAGCAAGGAAATCGTCGAGCGCAGCCTACCCGTCCTCGTCTTTGAATTTCCTGTCGAATCTGCACAGGTTCGTGGGTGCTCGCTCTTTCACGAGCGCCTTTCGATCATTATTCTAAGCTCGAATGATGTTCCGAATGCGCGTCGCTTCAGCTTGACGCATGAGTTGGTCCATCTACTCCTGCATCAATCCGGGCTATGTTCACCCCTTTGCGGCAGGGACCAGTTACAGCTGGAACGCGAATGCGATGTCGTCGCTAGTGAATCACTACTTCCAACGGCCGCCCTAGTCGCTGAAGCAATGGAACGTCGGAACGAGCAACCACAGCGAATCGTTGACCGCATTGTGTCGCGATACGGAATGAGTTATTCTGCGGCCGCGCTGCGACTACATGACGCTGGATTCATTGGGGACCGCGATTATCGTCAGCTAATGCATTTCTATGACACGCAACGCCGAAAGCAAATTGAGGCATACGCCGATCGAGACGGCGGACCGAACTACCATCTGCTGCAAGTACAGCGACTCGGCCCGACGTTTACAGGCGCGGTTTTGGATGGCATCTATAGCGACCATATTTCCGTGACGCAAGGCGCGAGCTTGCTAGGTGTCGCCGCGAGCTATGTGAGCTTTGATGGCATCCGAGAACAGATGTCGAGCGTCTATGGGGGCTAACGCGCCTCAGCAAATATATCTTCTTGACACCAACGCGATGATCGATATCGGCGAGAAGTACTACCCACCTGAGCGGTTCGGTGTTGTTTGGGCTCAACTTCAACCCGCGCTGGAGTCAGGGCAAATTCGAATGATTCGCAGCGGCATCGTCGAGTTGCGTCGCCGCAATGATGCTTGGCGCCAGCCAGTGATCGCAGCATGCTCTCGTCACGCGGCTGATGAGTCGGCGGCGGCGGTACAAGGAGTGTTCGCGCGCCTAACAGCGGCTATCGATGGTGGAACACTGACCCGGAAGCTGAGTGAGATCGATCTTCTCGTTCTCGCTTGCGGCGAGGCGGCGCAACTTCCGGTCGTTACCGGTGACACGCGGATTCACAATGCGATCCGCGACGGACATTGTGCAGTCCGTCCCCTTTGGTTATGGCAACTTTTTGGCGAGTTGGGTTGGACCTTCAACTAGCGAGAGTCAGCGGGCCTGGTAAAGAAGCCTCCCACTTCATGTGGAGCGGCGTACGAGAACGACAAGGTGATCGTCCTATGCTCCAAGCTCAAGCAGCCGCTTGCGCAGCGTGGCCGCCTAGAAAGCGCGACGAGTAGTTCAGCGCTGCGAGGGGGCTGCGGTCGCGGCGGGACCCGGCGCCGGCGGTGCTGCGGGGACGTTCTGCGGCGTCCACATCTGCTGGTCGGGGGCGGGCGAGGCGGCGTCGGTCGGCGCGGCGTGGTTCGCTTCGAGGAGCGGGTCGAAGCCGTTCTCCTCACGCCAGGTCGCGAACTTGCCGAGCGCGCTGTAGGCCATTTTCGAGACGCCGCGGATGAAGCGGCGGCCGGAGTCGAGCGTCGGCAGATCGGTCGTCATCACCGCGATGACGTACGGGTCGTTGCCTTCGTACACGATCCCGACGTCGTTGAGGGTGTCGTGCAGCGTCCCCGTCTTGTGCGCGATCTCGGTGCCCGGCGGGAGGGGCGCCGGGATCAGGCTGTTGTGCTCCTGGCCGCGCAGGATCTGAATCATCTCGCGCGAGGACCACTCGTCGATCAGCTGCTCGCGCGCCATCGCGTGGAGCAGGTGCGCCATGTCGGCCGGGCTCGAGCGCAGCGCCCAGCGGATGTGCGGGCCTTCGGAGCGGATGAAGTCGGTGAGCCGGGTGTGCGTCAGCCCGAGGTCTTCCATCTCCTGGTTGATGTTGCGGCGGCCGACCAAGCGGATCAGCATGTTCGTCGCCGTATTGTCGCTGACGTCGATCATCAGCGAGAGCAGCCGGGCGACCGTGTACGTATTGCCCGTACGCGCGTCACACAGATCGCCCGAGCCCCAGTCCTTGTCGGAGCGGAGCAGCGTCAGGCGCTTGTTCAGATCGAACTTTCCGAGCGCGAGCTGGCGGAAGACTTCGACCATCACCGGGATCTTGATCGTCGAGGCCGCCGGCATCTCGGCGCCGGAGTTGATCCCGGTCGTCACGCCGGTCGCGACGTCTTGCACCGCGACGCCGACGCGGCCGGGCGCGCGCACCGCGTAGGCCGAGAGCTGCGCCTGCAGATCGGCGAGCGGTCCGGGCACGTCGGCAGCGTCCGCCGCTGAAACGAACGCGAGCGGAACGCAGAGGCTTACGACGGCGGCAACGAGCTGTCGTGGTACCCGCATGTACTTCTATTGTCGGTACGATCCGACAAAAGTCAAGCCGCTCGGATCAAAGAGCGAACGAGCGCGATTGTGCTACTGGCGAACGTACGGCAGGCCGTCGGCAGCCGGCGCGCGGACGCGGCCGGCGAAGCCGCACAGCGCGACCAGCGCAGCCAGGTACGGCAGCGCTTGCAGCAGCTGGCTCGGGATGCCGGCTTGCTGCAGCGTAAACTGCAGCGCCGCGAAGAAGCCGAAGAAGAGCGCCGCACCGGTCGCGCCGAGTGGCGTCCAGCGGCCGAAGATCACCGCCGCGAGCGCGATGAAGCCGCGGCCTGCCGTCATCCCGTCGGAATAGAGATCGAGCTCGGCGAGCGAGAGGTAGACGCCGCCGAGCGAGCAGATCGCCCCGCCGATCACGACCGCCCAGAAGCGCGTCTTCAGCGCGTCAATCCCGGCCGACTCGGCGGCGCTCGGATCCTCGCCGCAGGCGCGCACGCGCAAGCCCCACGGCGTGCGCGTCAGCACCCAGTGCAGCGCCGCGGCGGCCACGAACGCGAGCACGATCAGCGTCGTCTGCCCGCGCGGTCCGAGCGCCGGCACCTCCGTCGAGGCGCCCGGCTGGTGGAAGACGAGGACGAGCCCGAACGCCGCGGCCGCCAGCGCGGCGATGTTCAGCCCGGTCCCGGCCACGATCTGGTCGACCGCCAGCCGCGTGGCCGCGAAGGCAAGCAGCGCGGCGAGCAGCATCCCCGCCACGATGCCCGCGAGCGCGCCGACGAACGGGTTTCCGGTCGCGGCGCTGACGGCGACCGAGGTGAACGCGCCGGCGATCAGGATCCCTTCAAGCCCGATGTTCACCACGCCGGAGCGCTCGCTCAAGACCCCGCCGAGCGCGGCGTAGATCAGCGGCGTCGCTTTGATCAGCGTCAGCCCGACGAGCGCCAGCAGCGCGGCAGCGGTCGCGTTCACGTCGACCTCAGCGCCGCGACGACGCGGCGTCCGGCGAGCGCGACGATCACCAGCCCGGTGACGAGCGAGACAACCTCGCGCGGGACGTGCGCTTCGGCCTGCATCACGTAGCCGCCGCTCTGCAGCGCGCCGAAGGCGAGCGCGGCGACGATGATCCAGCGCGGGTCGAGATTTCCGACCAGCGCGACCGCGATCGCGATGAAACCGTAGCCCGGCGAGAGCCCGGTGTTGAAGCGGTGCAATTCGCCCGCGACGATCGACGCGCCGCCGAGCCCGGCGAACGCCCCGGAGATCGTCATCGCGAGCAGCGCCGTGCGGCTGAGGTCGATGCCGGCGCGCTTCGCGGCCTCCGGCGCGTCGCCCGCGGCGCGCAGCTCGTAGCCGAACACCGTGCGCCGCAGCACCCAGTGCATCACGAACGCCAGCCCGAGCGCGATGACGAACGCCCAGGTGAGCTGCGTGCCGAACAGCGTCGGAAGCTGCGCGGCTTTCGGCAGCGGGCTCGTTTCCGCGGCGCCCGCACCGCCCTGCTGCAGCGGGCCGGTGACAAGGTACGTGGTGAGCAGCGCGGCGACGAAGTTGAGCATCAGCGTGGCGATCACTTCGTTCGCGCCGAAGCGCGCGCGCATGAAGCCGGGAATCGCGCCCCACGCGCCGCCCGCCACGACGCCGGCGAGCAGCACCATCGGGACCGCGAGATAGCCCGGGAGCGGCAGCTGCGCGCCGAGCCAGCCCGCGGCGAACCCGCCGATCACGAGCTGGCCCTCCGCGCCGATGTTGAACAGCCCGGCGCGAAACGCGATCGCGATCCCGAGCGCGGGCAAGAGCAGGTTCGTGGTCTGCACCAACGTCTCGGCCAGCTCGTACTTCGTCCCGAACGCGCCGTCGATCAGCGCGTAGAATCCGTCGAACGGCGAGACGTGCGCGAGCAGCATCGCGATCGAGCCGACTCCGAAGACGAGGACGATCACGACCGCGACGTCGCGGAACGCGCGCGTGCGCAGCAGCGCGGCCGTCACGCGTGTCCCGCCATCAGCGCGCCGATGCGGCCGCGGTCGAGGTTGCCGCGGTCGAAGGCGCCCACGAACGCGCCGTTCGCGATCACCAGCACGCGGTCGGCGACCGCGAAGAGCTCGTCGAGCTCGAACGAGATCAGCAGCACGCCGGCGCCGGCGTTGCGCGCTTCGATCAGCCGCGACTGCACCAGCGCGGCGGCGCCGATGTCGATGCCACGCGTCGGCTGGTACGCGACGACCAGCTTCGGCGCGCTGATCAGCGTTCGCCCGACGACGATCTTCTGCTGGTTTCCGCCCGAGAGCGCGCCGGCGAGCGCGTCCGGGTTCGGCGGGCGCACGTCGAAGCGCTCGATCACCTCGCGCGCCGCCGCGCCGAACTCGGCGAGCCGCAGCGTGCGCTGGCGCCCGAGCGCGACGTTGTCGCGCACGTTCCATTCCAGGACGAGCGCTTCGTGGCGGCGATCCTGCGGGATGACGCGAATGCCGCGCGCGAGTCGCGAGGCGGGCGCGTCATCCGGGCGCAGCGGCGTTCCCTCGAACACGATCGCGCCGCTGAACGGCACGACGCCGGCGAGCGCGTCGCTCAGCGCGGACTGGCCGTTTCCTTCGATGCCGGCGACGCCGACGATCTCGCCCGCGCGCACCTCGAAGCTCGCCTCGCGCAGCGCGCTCGTCCCCGAGCGCGCCGAGAGGTTGCGCACCTCGAGCAGCGGCGCGACGCTGGTGCTCGCGCGAGCCGCGAGCGCCGGCACCTCGCCGCCGACCATCTCGCGCGCGATCGCCTCGGCGCTCGTCTCGCCGGTGAGGTGGCTCGCGACGACGCGCCCCGCGCGCATCACCGTCACGCGCTGCGAGTATGCGATCACTTCGGCGAGCTTGTGCGTCACCACCAAGATCGCCGTGCCGCCCCGCGCGAGGTCCTGCACCGTGGTGAAGAACGACGCGATCTCGCCTGGCGCGAGCGACGCGGTCGGCTCGTCGAGCAGCAGCACGCTCGGCGCGCGATCCAGCTCGCGCAGCAGCTCGACGCGCTGCTTGATCCCGACCGGGAGCGTCTCGACGAGCGCGTCGGGATCGACCTCCAGACCGTACGTCGTACCGAGCTCGCGCACGCGCGCGCGCGCCGCGCCGGCGTCGATCGCCCAGCCGCGGCGCGGCTCGCGGTTCAGCAGCACGTTCTCCCACACGCGCAGCCGGCCGATCAGCTTGAAATGTTGATGGACGAGCCCCACGACGCCGTCCGACGAAACGGTTCCTTCGTCGGGCTGGATCGCGCGGTACGCGATCGCGGCGAGCGTCGACTTGCCGGCGCCGTTCTCGCCGACCAGCGCGTGGATCTCGCCGGGCTTCAGCTCGAGGTCGACGCCGTCGACGGCCTGCACGGCACCGAAGCGCTTGCGCACGCCGCGCAGCGTCAGAGCGGGACGCGTTTGAACGATGACAGCTCCTCCCGCGTGGACGGCACGACGATCTTCCCGGCGATGATCGCCGCCTTCAGCTTGTCGAGCACCGCGATCTTCTGCGGCGTCACGACGTTCCGAGTGTACTTGAAGTCGGTGAGGCCGACGCCGCCGTCCTTCAGCCCGAGGATCAGGTGCTTGGGTCGCGGGCGGTGCGCGACGGCGGCCTCGCTCACCCGAAAGACGCCCACGTCGACCCGCTTCACCATGCTGGTGAGGATCTTGCCGGGGACGAGCGCGTCCTGGTCGGAGTCGACCCCGATGACATACGCGCCGTCGCGCGTCTTCACCTGATCGATCGCCCCGAGCCCGGCCTTCCCCGCCGCGGCGTAGATGATGTCGGTTCCCTGCGAGAAGAGCACGCCGGCGAGCTCTTTCCCCGACGCGACGTCGTCGAACGAGCCCACGTACTTCACCGCGACGTTCACCGACGGATCGATCTGCCGCGCGCCGGCGGCGTACCCGGCCTCGAACTTCCGCAGCAGCGGGATGTCGATCCCGCCCAGAAACGCGATCGTCTTCGTCTTCGTCGTCATCGCGGCGAGCGCGCCGGCCAGAAACGAGCCTTCCTCTTCCTTGAAGGTGACCGCGGTGACGTTCGGCTCGTCGACGACCGCGTCGATGATCGAGAAGTGGCGCTGCGGATAGCGCTCCGCCACCTCGCCGACGTCGCGCGCCATCAGGAACCCGATCGCGAAGATCTCGTCGTACTCTTTGTTCGCCAGGACGGTCAAATTGATCTGGTAGTCCGCCGCGGACTTCGACTGCAGCACCGTCGTGTCGGCGTGGAGGACGTCGCGCGCGCGGACGAGCCCCGCGTAGGCGGAGTCGTTGAACGAACGGTCTCCGAGCCCGCCCACGTCCGTCACCATCCCGATCCGCACCGCACCGGACGCCGCGGCGTGACGGGCGCAACCCGCCGTCGCCGCGCAGAGCGGCACGAGCGCAAGTGCGAGGAGCGCCGCGCGGCGGAGAGCCATCGCGGGCCTTTACTACCGGGGGTGCGGGGCGGCCTCTCGCCTACGGGGAAAGAGGAACCTCGTGAATCCCGCCGCCCGACCGCCCGAGGTTCCGCGCCTGCGCCGCCCGATGTCGCGCGCGGAGCGGCGGGTGACGTTCTGGCTCAAGGTGTTGGGGCTGGTCGCGGTCGCGATCTACCTGCTCGTCGGGTTCCTGGAGTTTCTCGGCAACGTCAAGGCGACGGCGATCCTGTTCGTCGTCGCGCTGTTCTTCGCGTACCTGATCTACCCGCTGGTCCGGCGGCTGAACGAACGGCTCCCGCTGGCCTGGTCGATCCTGTTCGTGTACGTGTTCATCGCGCTGGTCGGCGCGTTGATCCTGCAGCTGCTCGTCCCCGCGCTCGCCAACGACGTGCAGGGCGCGGTGAAGACGCTGCCCGGACTGGTCCGCCATTACGGCGAGGTGCTGCAGGATCCGAACAACCGGCTCGTCCGCTGGCTCCCGCTCGACGAGCGGCTTTACCTGGCTTCGCTGCCGGGCCAGCTCGGCGCGTTTCTGCAGACGAACGCGCTCGACACCGCTTCGAAGACGCTCACCGTGCTGCTCTCGACCGTCTCGGTGCTCGCAACGCTGATCGTCGTGCCGGTGCTCGCCGCGTACATGCTGCTCGACGCCGAGAGCATCAAGGAAAACTTCCTCGGGCTCGTGCCTGCCAAATACCGGCCGAAGACCGAGGCGATCATCGCCGACCTCGACCACGTCGTGGGCGGCTTCATCCGCGGCCAGCTCATCGACGGCTCGATCCTCGGCGCGATGCTGACGGTGATGCTCTCGATCATGCACGTTCCGTACGCGCTGCTGATCGGCGTCGTCTCGGGCGCGCTGAACTTCATCCCGTACGCCGGCGCGGTGATCGCGCTCGTCCCGGCGGTTCTCCTCGCGTTCGCGGCGAACGGGTTGACGAACGCCCTCATCGTCGCGGTGCTGATCGGTGTGATCCACCAGATCGACGGCAACTTCGTCGCGCCGCGCGTGCTGAAAGAGAACGTCGGGCTCTCGCCGTTCTGGATCGTCATCTCGATCCTCGTCTTCAGCGAGATGTTCGGGCTGATCGGAACCTTCCTCGCCGTCCCGACCGCCGCGATGATCCGCGTGCTGCGCGAGCACTTGCTCCCCAAAGCGGTGACCCGGTCGACCGCCGCGCCTGGGACGACGAGGGCTCCGCGCGAGCAGACGCGGCCGCCGGTCGCGACGCCGCGGACGGGCTGACCGGGAGCGCCCGGGCCGCCGCGGCGAAGGCTCCGCGGTGATCACCCAAGCATCGCCCGCCGTCTTCCCCGGCCGCAAGACCGTCACGCGCGTCGACGTCGTCGGCGTCCCGATGGATCTCGGCGCGGATCGGCGCGGCGTCGACATGGGTCCTTCGGCGATTCGCTACGCCCGTTTGAAGGAGCAGCTCGAGAAGCTGGGCGTCGAGGTGACCGATCACGGCAACTTGGGCGTGCCCGTCCCCGAGTCGGCCACGGTCGCGGAGCAGAACGCGAAGTACTTTCCGATCATCCAGGCCGTTTGCGAAGAGCTGGCGGACATCGTGGCGAGCATCGTCGCGCAAGGCTCGTTCCCGCTGGTGCTCGGCGGCGACCACTCGATCGCGATCGGCACGATCGCGGGGATCGCGCGCACGCGCGGCAAGGCGCCCGGCGTCATCTGGGTCGACGCGCACGGCGACATCAACACGCCGCTGACGTCGGCGACCGGCAACGTGCACGGGATGCCGGTGCACTTCGCGCTCGAGCAGCACGCGGTCGATCCGGCGCGCATGGCGTTCATCGGCTTGCGCGACGTCGACGAGCCGGAGAAGAAGATCATCCGCGAGCTCGGCGTGCGCGCGTTCACGATGGCCGACGTCGACCGGCTCGGGATGAGCCGCGTCGTCGACGAAGCGCTGGCGCTCGTCGCCGAGGGCGAGAACTCGGTGCACGTCAGCTTCGACATGGACGGCGTCGACCCGCAGGAAGCCCCCGGCGTCGGCACGCCGGTGCGCGGCGGGATCACCTACCGCGAAGCGCACTTGCTGATGGAAGGCGTCGCCGCCAGCGGAACGCTGGGCTCGCTCGAGGTCACCGAGATCAACCCGATCCTCGACCGCGAGAACAAGACCGCGATCCTCGCGGTCGAATTGATCCTCTCCGCGCTGGGAAAGACGACGCTCTGATCGACCGCGCCTTCGACCGGGCGGCGTTCGAGCTACGGCGTGACACGTTCGAGGACGTCCTCGCGCCGGAGCTGACGCCGGAGCAGCGGCTGCAAGCGCAGGTCGAGGAGGACGCGCGCGCGACGTGCCCGTGCTGCGGCTATCCGACGATCAACGGGCGCGGCCACTACGAGATCTGTCCGCTCTGCTTCTGGGAAGACGACGGCCAGGACGACGAAGAGCGCGCGCCGCTGCACGGCTACTTCGCGCCGGACGACGTCGCGGGCGGACCGAACCACGACTACTCGCTGGCCGAGGCGCGCGAGAACTTCGCCCGCTACATGACGATGTACCGGCCGACCGACGAGCCGTTCGAGGCCGAGCGCGCGCGCACCGACGTGAAACGGCAGATCGTCGAGACCTACGACCGCGCCGTGAACGGGGAGACGACGTTCGCCGAAGCCGACTTCGAAGCGCGCTCGCTGCTCGACCAGCCGCTGTAGCTAGGGCCGTTCGGCGAGCTCGTAGGCGCGCAGCGTGTTGCGGCCGATGACGCAGATCGGAACGTCGCGCCAGCGGGTCTCGAGCCGCTCCGTCCAAGCGTCGGCGAACGTCACGCCGTCGATCCCGCCGTAGAGACAAATCTCGCCGTCACCGGCGCCGTAGCGGAACTCGTAGTCGACCTCGGCGAGGTCGGGGACCTCGACGCCGTCGAGCGGCGCGCCGACCCGCGAGAGCGCGCGGTAGACGCGCCCCGCGTTGCCGTCGTCCGCGTCGTACCACAGGCAGTGATCGTGCGCGTCGGCGGTCTCCCCGTGCAGCTTCTTCGCCAGCCCGCCGATCACGAGCGCGCGCGCCTGCTCCTTGGCGAGCGCGCACAGCAGCTCGGCGAACGCGGTATGGTCGGCCATCGGTACCTCCGTTGACGGTTCCGACAGCTACTGCGTCCGTCTGCGAAATCCCACCCGCTCCGATCACCCGTTGCGGGAGCAGCCGCTCGGCGTTATGAACCACGGCACCGTCGCGGAATCGAACGTCGATCTGGTCGCGTTCCACCGCGGCGTTGCCAAGTGAGCTTCACGGAACTGCGATCATGGGGGCTCGCCGCGATCGTTCAGCGGGATCTCGGCGGTCGTGGAGCGGGCCGGCGCAAGGTGCGCGACGCGAGCGGCGGCGTCCACGGCGTCGGCCGCCATCTTGCGGTACGTCGTCCACTTTCCGCCGGTGATCGTGACGAGTCCCGACGGCGAGATTTCGACCAGGTGCTCTCGCGAGAGGTTCGACGTCATCCTCGCGTCGCGGCGCAGGAGCGGCCGGAGTCCGGCGAACGTCGCCGAGACGTCGCTTCGGCTCAGCGGCGCGGCGAGAACGGCGTTCACCGTCCCCAGAATGTACGCGATCTCTTCGTCGCTCGCCGACGGGTCGGCGACCGGCGCGTCGACGGGCACGTCGGTCGTCCCGATCATTACCTGGCGTTGCCACGGAATCGCGAACAGGACGCGCCCGTCGGCGGTCCGCGGGACGAGCAGCGCGGCATCCGGCGAGCCGAGCCGTTCGGCCGGGACGAGAATGTGCGAACCTCGGCTGAGTGCGAGCAGCGGTTTCGAGGACGGATCGTCGAGCGCGCGGACTACGTCGGCGAACGGGCCGGCGGCGTTGATCGCCACCCGCGCGCGCACGATCATCTCTGCGCCCGACCTCTGCTCGACGGCGCGGACGCCGGCGATGCGGTCGCCCAGGTCGCGCACAAAGGCCTGGGCGCGCACGTCGCTCGCGAGCACGGCGCCGCGTTCGCTCGCAGCCCGCGCGATCGCGAGCGCCAGCCGCGCGTCGTTGAACTGGCCGTCGTAGTAGATCACGCCGCCGCGCAGGCCGCTCGCCGCAAGCGCCGGGAACGCACGGCGCGCGTTCGCTGCCGAAACGATGCGGCTGCGCGGAAACGACGATCGGCCGGCGAGCACATCGTACGCCACAAGCGCGGCGGCGTAGTACGGAATCTCCCACCAATGCCGCGCCGGGATAACGAACGCGCGTGCAGCGACCATATCCGGTGCGTTCCTGCGCAGGATCTCGCGCTCATACAGCGCCTCGTGCACGAGCCGGAGGTTTCCCTGGCGCAGATACCGGACGCCACCGTGGATCAGTTTCGTCGAACGGCTCGAGGTGCCGGAGCCGAAGTCGCGCGCCTCGATGAGTGCGGTCCGGTAGCCGCGCGCGGCTGCGTCGAGTGCGGCACCCAAGCCCGTCGCGCCGCCGCCTACGATAAGGACGTCGAACTGCTCTTGCTCCAGCCGTCGCAGCGCGGCGTCACGGTTCAATCGCGCGCCCAGCCGCAGCTGCGCTCCACCGCCTGTCGCCAGCGCGCGAGCAGTTCGGTGCGCCGCGCGTCATCCATCGCCGGCACGAAGCGGCGTTCTTCGCGCCATTGTCGTGCCACCGTCTGGACGTCGGGCCAAAATCCAACGTGCAGGCCGGCGAGGTACGCGGCACCGAGCGCCGTCGTCTCGACGACCGCCGGCCGCGAGACGGGGACGCCGAGCAGGTCGGCTTGAAACTGCATCGCGAGGTCGTTCGCCGCGGCGCCGCCGTCGACGCGCAGCTCGCTCAGCGCAACGCCCGCGTCACGCTCCATTGCCGCCACGACGTCGGCAGTCTGGTACGCCATTGCTTCGAGCGCGGCGCGCGCGAGGTGCGCGCGCGTCGTCCCGCGCGTGATCCCGACGATCGTCCCGCGCGCGTACGGATCCCAGTACGGTGCTCCCAGCCCGGTGAACGCGGGCACGAAGAAGCAGTCGCCGCTGTCGTCGACTTCCCGCGCGAGCCGCTCGACGTCCGACGACCGCTCGATGACGCCGAGCCCGTCGCGCAGCCACTGCACCGCCGCGCCGGTGGCGAACACCGAGCCTTCCAGCGCGTAGGCCGCGCGCCGCGGCTCGAACGCGAAAGCGACGGTGGACAACAATCCGTGCTCGCTGCGAACGACGCGCTCGCCGGTGTTGAGCACCACGAACGAGCCGGTGCCGTACGTGTTCTTCGCGAGCCCCGGCGTGAAGCCGGCCTGTCCGACGAGCGCCGCCTGCTGATCGCCCGCCACGCCGGCGATGCGAATCGCACCGCCGAAATGCTCGGCCGCCGTCGTCCCGAAATCCGCCGTGCACGGCAGCACCTCCGGCAACAACGCTCGCGGAATCCCGAACGCGGTGAGCAACTGGTCGCTCCACCGCAAGCAATGGATGTCGAACAGCATCGTGCGCGACGCGTTCGTCACGTCGGTGACGTGCCGCGTTCCGCCGGTCAGCTTCCAGATCAGCCACGAGTCGACCGTGCCGAACGCGATCTCGCCGCGCTCCGCGCGTTCGCGCAATCCGCCGACATGGTCGAGCAGCCACGCGATCTTCGTCGCGGAGAAATACGGATCGAGAAGCAAACCCGTCTGCGCGGTGACGAGCTCGCCGACGCCGCGTGCGCGCAGCTCGTCGCAGTGCGAGGCGGTGCGCCGGTCTTGCCACACGATCGCATCCGCGACCGGTTTCCCGCTCGCACGATCCCACAGGATCGTCGTCTCACGCTGGTTCGTGATCCCGATCGCCGCCACGTCGGCTGCCGAAACGCGCGCGTTGCGCAGCGCGCCGCGCGCCGTCTCCAACTGCGAGCGCCAGATGTCGTCCGGATCATGCTCGACCCAACCCGGCTGCGGAAACTTCTGCTCGAACTCGCGCTGATCGAACGCCACCACCTCACCGCGCGCGTCGAACACGATCGCGCGCGAGCTCGTGGTGCCTTGGTCCAGCGCGAGGATCACCGGCTCACTGCGCGGCGGGAGATCGGCGAGCCCGACCGCCGTGCGGGGAGTCGCCGGAGGCCGGTCGCGCGATGCTCCGGGCTTCGTCTCAACGGTCACAGCCGAAAAGCATCCACGCCGCCCGGCTCGGGGAAGACCTTGCCGGGGTTCATGATGCCGAGCGGGTCGAGCGCGTCCTTGATCTTGCGCATGACTGCGAGCGCGTCGGGGCCGAGGTCCAACTCCATGAACTGCTTCTTCAGCAGGCCGATGCCGTGCTCGCCCGAGAGCGTGCCGCCCAGCACGACCGTCGCCTCGAAAATTGCGCGCGCGGCGCCGGCGACGCGCCGCATCTCTTCGGCGTTCGTCTTGTCACACAGGATATTCGGGTGCAAGTTGCCGTCCCCGACGTGGCCGAAAACCGGGATCTCCAGCGCGTACTCCGCGGCGATCTCGCGGACGCGGCGGATCAGCGCGGCGATCCCGCGCGGCGGGATGCAGACGTCCTCGCCGAGCTTGTTCGGCCGCCGGCGCGCCAGCGCGGGCGCGATCGACCGGCGCGCAGCCCACAGCCGCTCCGACTCGGCGTCGTCGTGCGCGACGCGAACGTCGCGCGCGCCGTGCTCGCGCGCGATGTGTTCGATCGTCGCGAGCTCGTCGTCGAGGGCGTTTGCGTAGTTGCCGTCGACCCCGAACAGCACCACCGCGTCGGCGTCGAGCGGCAATCCCACCGGTGCGTTCGCTTCGACACAGCGCATCGTCAAGTTGTCGATCAGCTCGATCGCCGAAGGCAGCACGCCGCTCGCCATCACCGCCGTCGCCGTCTCCGCCGCGTCGGCGATCCGCTCGAACGACGCCAGCGCGGCGCGCGCGTACGCCGGCTTCGAGAGCAGCCGCAGCGTGATCTCGGTGATCGTCCCCAGCGTCCCTTCCGCGCCGGTGAACAGCCGCCGCAAATCATAGCCGGTGACGTTCTTCACCGTGCGGCCGCCGGTGCGAATCACCGTTCCGTCGGGCAGCACCACCTCGAGCGCGAGCACGTAGTCGCCGGTCACGCCGTACTTCAAGCAGCGCGCGCCGCCGGCGTTCTCCGCGACGTTCCCGCCGATCGCGCTCTGCTTCAGGCTCGAGGGATCGGGCGGGTAGAAGAGCCCGCGGCGCTCGGCTTCAGTTTGCAGGCGCGCGTTGATCACACCGGGCTGCACCACCGCGACCCGGTCGATCGCGTCGATCTCCAGGATGCGGTCCATCCGCGCCACGCCGAGTACGATGCTGCCGCTCAGCGGGACGGCGCCGCCCGACAGCCCGCTGCCCATCGCGCGCGGCGTGATCGGGATGCGCCGCTCGGCCGCAAGGCGATGGACCGCGCTGACCTGCGCGGTCGTTTCCGGCAGCACGACGAGCGGCGGGACGTGCTCGTAGAACGTCCCGTCGAAACCGTACGCGATGAGGTCCTCGGCCGCGGTCAGGACCCCGCCCGGGACCGCCTCGCGCAGCCCGGCGAGCAGGTCGTCCGTCAGCATCGCCGGGCGCTCTGCGACCGGGGTCCTACGCACCGGGTGCTCCGCTGGGGTACACTACCGTCATGGCCGACGTCATCACGTCCGAGTACCGGCTTGCCACCGAGGCCGGGCTCAAGCGCTTCGTTGCGACCGTCCTCGAAAAGGTCGGCGTCGCGCCGCAAGACGCGGCGACCGTCGCCGACGTCCTGGTCGCGGCCGACATGCGCGGGATCGAATCGCACGGCGTCGCCCGGCTGGAGTCGTACTACGTCAGCCGCATTCGCAGCGGCCAGCTCGCGTCGCGCCCGACGGTCGAGACGGTGCGCGAGACGGCGACCTCGGTGCTGCTCGACGCCGGCAACGGGCTCGGCCATCCGGCCGGCAAGCGCGCGATGGAGACCGTGCTCGACAAGGCGGCGCAAAGCGGCGCCGCGTTCGGCGCGGTCCGCAACTCGAACCACTTCGGGATCGCCGGCTGGTACGCGATGCTGGCGCTCGAGCGCGACATGATCGGGATCGCGTCGACGAACAGCGTGCGCTACGGCGCGCCGACGTTCGGGCGCGACATCATGCTCGGCACGAACCCGCTCGCGTTCGCGATTCCGGCGCACGACGAGCCGGCGTTCGTGCTGGACTTCGCGACGACCACCGTGCCGAAGGGCAAGCTCGAAGTCTACAACCGCAAGGAGAAGCAGCTCAATCCCGGCTGGGCGATCGACGCGAACGGCAACGAGACGCTCGACCCCAAGGTCGCGCTGAACGGCGCGCTGCTTCCGCTCGGCGGGTACGGCGTCGACAACGGCGGTCACAAGGGATACGGTCTGGGCCTGCTGGTCGACATCCTCTGCGGCGTCCTCTCCGGCGGTGCGTTCGGCAACGGTCTTCCGCGCCCGGGCGATCCGCCGCTCCCCGGCAAGATCTCGCACTTCTTCGCCGCGTTCAAGATCGACGGCTTCCGCGATCCCGAGCAGTTCAAAGCCGACATGGACAAAGAGCTGCGCGCGTTCAAGGACTCGGCGAAAGCGCCGGGGCACGACCGCATCTACGTCGCGGGCGAGATCGAGCACGAGAAGACGCTCGAGTCGCGCCGCAACGGCGTCCCCGTTCACGTGAAGGTGTGGAACGGCCTCGAGAAGCTCGCCGGCGAGCTCGGGATCCCGTTCGATTTCGAAAAGCGCTGAGGGCTCTTAATTGCGCAGCTCGAGGGTCCCGGCGCAGCGCAAGCCGTTGCACGCGGCCGGGATGAAGCGTGCGGCGAGCAGCCGCGCGCGCAGCTCGTCACGCTGCGCCGGATCGGCCGGCGGGCGCACGAACTCGACCGACGTCGCGCGCCCGTTCTCGTCGACGGTGATGCGGACGTCGAAACCGGCGACCCCGGCCAGCAGCGCGCCGCGCAGCGAGGGCTCGAGCGCGGCCGGATAGGTCTCGCCGAAGTTTCCGATCCCCTCCTCGCTGCGCGCGGCGACCGGGCTGGGCGCCGGCGACGCCGCCGGGGCGGTCGTCGCCGCCGCCTGCACGACCGGTGCGGCGCTCGGCTGCGCGACCGCGACGCGCGCCACCGGCCGAACGACGCTCGGCGGCGGGCGGCGCACCGTCGCCGGCGCCGGCACGAACGCTGCGCGATGCTCGGCAGCCACGACCAGTTTGCGCGTCGCGTGCTCGACCGTCACCGCGGCGTGGATCACCGGAAGCCGCGCGACCGGGACCGGCGCGCTTTGCGCGGCGGTGCGGTGCACGGGCGACGGGCGCCGCGGCGGCGGCCGCCGCTCGATGTGCAGGATGGTCGTCAGAAGCGTGCGCTCATCCGGGTCGTCGACCGAGACGGACGCTCGTGGAACGATCGCGGCGAGCAGCACCAAGGCGCACAAATGGAGAGCGATCGAGGCGGCGATCGCGGATCGGTCACGCCGTGGAGTGGGCTCGGCTCTCACCAGCACTGTGGTCCGCGGAAAATCCGACGCGGGCGGGCGCGCAACCTTTTTCCGCGCCGGTTACCTGGAGTACGCGATGGGTCGCGACACGGATATGGTTCTCTATCAGGCAGAATGGTGCCCGTACTGCGCGCGCGTGCGCAAGAAGATGACGGATCTTTTGCTCGACTACAAGATCGTCAACGTTCCGCACTCGCACGCCGAGCGCGACGAAGTGAAGCGGGTTTCCAACCAGACCTCGATCCCGGTCCTGGTCGACGGCGACGTCGTGCTCGACGACGACGACGACATCGTGCCGTACCTGCAGAAGAAATACGGCGCGCAAGCGAAGGCCGGTTAGCGGCCTCTTCCGCGTTCTCTACTCGGCCGGAATGTGCGCGGGCGCAGCGGCGTCTTTGCGCCGGCGCGGCAGCACGAACACCAGCGGGAGCAGGAAGAACGTCAGCGCGCCCAGCGCCCATTGGCAGTCGGCGTAGGCCATCACGCTCGACTGGGTGAGGATCTGTTGGTAGAGCGTCATGACGGCGCGGGTCGCGTCGTGCGTGTGCTGGATCAGGTTCTGCAGCGCGAGGTTGCCGGGCGTCGCGGTCTGCGCGAGGACGCTCTGGTGAAACGCGTTGCGCTGCACCAGCAGCGAGATCAGCGCGGCGGTCGAGAACGAGCCGCCGAGCTGCAGCGAGAGCGACTGAAAAGCCGCCGCCTTCGGCACGGCTTCCGGCGGGATCGCCGAGAGCACCGCGATCGAGAGCGGGACGAACAGCAAGCCTAACCCGACGCCGGCGGTGATCGCCGGGCCGAGCAGCGAGTTGAAGTCGTTCTGCGAGGTCGTGATGTAGCCGAGCCAAATCTGGCTCGCGCCGATCAGCGAGAATCCTGCGACGAGCAGGATGCGCGTGTCGATGCGGCCGGTTCCCGCGAGCCGCGCGATGAACGGCGTGAGCAGCGCGATGAACGCCGCGCGCACGAAGATCAGCTCGCCGGAGAGCGTGGCGGTGAAGCCGAGAATGCCCTGCACGTACTGCGGCAAGATGACGGTCGCGCCGAACAGCACCGAGCCGATCGCGAAGCCGAGCACGCTGCCGGCCGCGATTGCGCGGTGCTTGAACGCGCGCAGGTCGACGATGGGGCGCTTCGTCCCCCACAGCTCCCAGCCGATGAACGCCGCCAGCCCGAGCACCGCGGTGGCGCCGAAAAGCCGGATGACGCCGTCTTGGAACCAGTCGTTGCGCTGCCCCTCGTCGAGAATGTACTGCAGCGAGCCGAGCCCCATCGCGAGCAGCCCCAGCCCGATCGCGTCGACCGGACTCGGTTTGGGGTCCGAGGGGTTGCGCATCATCGAGAGCACGACGATCGCCGCGAAGATCCCCGGCGCGAGGTTGATGAAGAAGACCCAGTTCCAGGAGAAGTTGTCGGTCAGCCAGCCGCCGACGGTCGGGCCGACCGACGGCCCAACGATCGCGCCGAGCGCGAACACCGCTTGCGAGGCGCCGAGCAGACGCCGCGGGAACGTGTCACGGAGCGCTGCTTGTCCGGTCGCGATGAGTCCGCCGCCGAACGCGCCTTGAAGGATGCGGAACAGGACGAGCTGCTGGATCGAGCCGGCGAGCCCGCACAGCATCGAGGTGATCGTGAACCCGATGATCGCGACCGAGTAGTACTGCCGCCGGCCGAAGCGCAGCTGCAGCCACGGCGTGAGCGGGATGACGATCACCGCCGAGATGATGTAGCCGGTCACGACCCAGGCGCCTTCTTCTTGGGTCGCGCCCAGGTTGCCCTGAATCGTCGGCAGCGCGACGTTCACGATCGTCGCGTCGAGCGTCTGCATCAGCGTCGCGGCCATGATCCCGAGCGTGATCAGGATCAGCCGCGAGCCGGTCTCGCTGACGTCGCGGTCTTTTGTGATTTCGGTAGCCATTGTTTTCAGCGTGCGAACGATCGTCGCACGAGGGCTTGGACTCCGCACCGACCGAGATCGGTTTCGCCGCTTGCATTCGCACCGGCCGGATGGGCCGCACAGCCGGCTTCAGAAGCGGTGCGCCGCCGCGCTCGCCAGCCCGAACGCCACGGCCGCCCCGGCGACGGTCGCCAGCAGGTTGACGAGATCGTTCGAGAAGCCGCGGACGCCCCGCACGAGCCGCGTGCGGTTCCCGCAGACGTGCGGGTCAGTCTCGCACGTCCGCCCGCACGTCTCGCAGAACCGCAGCTCCTGCGCGGCTGCGCCGAGGATGGAGTCCAGCGTCGCGCCGGCAATCCCGCCGAGCGGCACCGCGGCGAAGAGTAGGACGAGCTCGAGGTTTGCGCCGTTCGCGACGGAAAACCCGAATCGGTCGGTCGTCAGCAGGTAAGCGAGCACGACGGCGGGTGGGGTGATCAGGCCGATCCAGCCCGCGCCGGCGACCTCGGCGAGCGTCCCCGGGAGCGTGATTCCGCCCGAAAGCCCGGTGGGCACCGGCCGCAGCGTGAGAATCGAGCGCGGCGTCCGCCGCGCGAGCGTCCCGATCTCCGTCGCCCACGTGTCCGCCGTCGCTGCGGCATACGCGCCGCAAAACGCCAGCGCCCAGCGCACGTCGTGCGTGAATGCGAATGCGACCGCGCACGCCGTCGCAACGCTGCCGTTCGCCAGCACCTGCATCGCATCGCGCGCCCCATGCTTCCCGACGTCGACGAGCTCTTTCTTCCGCGCCCGCCCGATCCGCGACAACGCGATCGAAGGAACGAAAAACGCCAACAGCACCAGCGTGAACCCGATCCCGCCGCTCGCGAACGTCAGCGTGCCGACGACGAACGCCGCGAGCGCACCGCTCGGCGCCAGCGCTCGCGCCCGCGACGCGACGACCGCGATGAGAGCCGCAAGGACCCCGCCGACCAGCAGGTTGCCGACGGTCACGGCCCGATCACTGTTCTCGTCCTCTTGTCGGTCCGACAGGAGTGCGTGATGGACGGGCGTGCTCGCCTTTTATGCGGATGAATCCGGCTCTTTCAGCGTTCGCGACCCCGCACAACCCTGGGTTGTCTTGCTGGCGATCGGATTTGACGACGACCATTGGGGAACGATCGAGCGCGCCCTGAACGATCTCAAACGACGTCATTTTCCGGGATGTCATCCGAGCGCAGTCGAGGACAACCGACCCAGCTCGCCCGAAACGAGTGTTACCCGCGTGGTCGAACGCCCGTATTTCCACGATTCATCTCGAAGCAATCACATTCAGCTCGCCGATATCATCGCCTATAACGTGCTGCGGCGCTTTCGGAATGGTGATCCGAACTACCCTTACTTCACGCGGATATTGCCCAAACTACGCTGCTCCACGTCTTGCGGCGGCGACGGTCTCGCACTATATGCGTAGCATCGCCGGAAAATATGATGAGACCGGGTCGGATTGGTTACCGCCCGGCTCTCGAGAAAATTATAGTGCATCAGCGATCGTGTCGTCAAGCCCATTACACCGGCACCTTTTCGCCGAGTGCGAGCATCAGCCCATCAACCGTAAATGCATTTGCGATTATGTCGACTCGTATGCCGGCGTCGCGGGCGGTTTGCGCGGTGATCGGGCCGATTGCTGCAACCGTTTTCGCGGCGAGCGACGATGCTGCGCGAGGCACGTTCTGGAGGAAGCCGTGGACGGTGCTGGAGCTCGTGAACGTCACGATGTCGGCGCGCTCGGTCTTTGCGATCAGTTCCGGATCGTCGACGAAGCGCGTCTTGTACGCCGCGACGACGTCGACCACGCGTCCGTTCTCCCGCAGCGTCTCGGGCAGCACCTCGCGCGCTTCGTGCGCGCGATAGACCAGGATGCGCTCGCCGGCGTTTGTGCGGGCGAGGAGCTCCGTCGCTACTGCTTCGTTGACATACGTAGGCGGGAGCAGATCGGCGCGCAAGCCGTGCGCGGCGAGCGCTTCGGCGGTCTTCGGCCCGATCGCCGCGATTCGGACATCGCCGAAGGCGCGCGCGTCGCGGCCGAGCTCGCCGAGCCGGTCGAAGAACGCGTCGACGCCGTTGCGGCTGGTGAAGACGACCCAGTCGTAGTCGCGCACTCGTGCCACGGCCTCGCGCGCGGCGCCGAGGTCGTCCGGCGGGCCGATCGCGATCGTCGGCGCGAGGATCGGCTCCGCGCCCGCTTCCCACAGCCGCGTCGCGAAGTCGTCGGCCTGGTGCGCCGGACGCGTCACCAGAACGCGCTTGCCGAACAGCGGCTGCGCGTCGAACCAGCGGATCCGCGCGCGCTCGCGCACGACGTCGCCGATCACCACGATCGCCGGTGCGGTGATGCCGGTGCGCGCCACCTCGTCGACGACGGTGTCGAGCGTCGCGGTCAGCACCTCTTGCGCCGGCTTCGTCCCTTCGTGCACGATCCCGACCGGCGTGTCGCCTTCGAGACCATGCTCCTTCAGCTGCGCGACGATCCCGGCGAGGTTGCCCATCGCCATCAAGAAAATCGTCGTGGCCTTGCGGTTGGCGAGCTTCGCGAAGTCGAGCGAGCTGACGCCTTTCGTCGGGTCCTCGTGGCCCGTCGCGATCGTGAACGAGGTGTTGTGCTTGCGGTGCGTCACCGGAATGCCGGCGTACGCGGGCGCGGCGATCGCCGACGTGATGCCGGGGACGATCTCGAACGGGACGCCGGCTTCGGCCAGCGCCTGCGCCTCCTCGCCGCCGCGCGCGAACACGAACACGTCGCCGCCCTTGAGCCGCACGACCTTTTTGCCTTCGCGCCCGAGCCGCACGATCAGCGCGGTGATCTCGTCCTGCGAGAGCGTGTGCGCGCCGGCTTTCTTTCCGACGTAGATCTTCTCGCAGTCGGGCGGCGTGAGCGCGACGATCGCCGGCGACGCCAGGTAGTCGTACACGAGCGTGTCGCACTGCGCGAGGGCGCGCGCCCCCTTGAGCGTCAAAAGCCCCGGATCACCGGGGCCCGCGCCGACCAGCCAAACCTTCCCGTTTGAACGGCGCTCTGCCCCAGGCTCCGCGCCCTCCATCACCACGCTCCTGTCATTCGTCCGGTTCGTCGACCGGGAGCGCGCGCGAGAACGCCGATTCGCCGGTGAGGGCCTGCAGCTCGAAGAGCTCGTCGAGCATTTTCGCGTGGGTCAGCGCCTCGGCGTGGTTCTCCGCGGCCTTGTCGCGGATGCGAACGATCGCGCTGTGCAGCAGCTTCGAGACGATCGTCCGCGAGGTCCCGGTGATGAGCGCGCGCTCGCGCTCGCCCAGGTTCGGGATGCGTGCGAAGAGGCGCTCCAGCTCGCCTTCGCGGATCGCTTCGGCCTTTTTCGTCAGCGACGCGATGACCGGGACCGCGACGCGTGACTGGTACCACTGCTGAAAGCGCTCGACGTGGCCGGCGATGATCTCCTCGACGAGCGGGATCGCTTCGCGCCGCTTCTCGAGCGTCACGTCGACGACGTTCTTGAGCCCGTCGACGTCGACCAGCCCGACGCCCGGGATGCGCGTCACCTCGGGATCGACGTCGCGCGGGACCGCGATGTCGACGATGAACATCGGCCGCTGCGGCCGCGCGAGCATCGCCTCCGCGACGTTCCCGGGCGTGACGACGAAGTGCGAGGCGCCGGTCGACGTCACGACGACGTCGGCCGCGGCGAGCGCGTTCACCAGCCCCGGCATCTCCGCGGTGCGCGCGATCCCGCGCAGCTCGTCGGCGACTTGCAGCGCGCGCTTGTGCGAGCGGTTCAGCAGGACGATCTCGCCGGCGCCGTCGGCTTTCAAACGCCGTGCGGCGAGCGCGCCCATCTTGCCGGCGCCGATCACCAGCACGCTCTTCCCCGAGAGGTCGCCGACGTGGTCGTGCGCGCACGCGACGGCGGCCGTCGCGATCGAGACGGAGTCGCCGCCGATCGCGGTGTGCGTGCGCGCCGCCTTGCCGGCTTCGAGCGCTTCGCGGAACAGCTTGTTGAGCGTCTTGCCGAGCGAGCGCGCGCGCTGCGCCTGCACGAACGCGTCCTTGACCTGTCCGAGGATCTCGGCTTCGCCGATCAGCATCGAGTCGAGCCCGGTGGCGACCCGAATGAGGTGGTCGATCGCCTGCGTCCCCAGCAGCGTGTACATGTACGAGTCCATGTCCGAGACGTCGCCGTGCCGGAAGTTGCCGAGGAACGACTTCACCTGCCCCACGCCGATCTCGTAGTCCTCGAGCTCGGCGTAGATCTCGAGCCGCCCGCAGGTCTGCAGCATCAGCGCTTCGCGAACCGCTTCGTAGTCGCGCAGCGCGATCAGCGCCTCGCCCATCTTGTGCGGCGGAAACGCATGGCGCTCGCGCACTTCGACGGGTGCGGTGTGGTGCGAGAGACCCAGGCAGACTAGCGGCATGCATACACCTCGGCGAGCGCGTCGTCCGCAGCTTCGACGGTGCGGTCCACGTCCGCCTCGGTATGGGCCAGCGAAACGAAGCCGGCCTCGAATTGCGAGGGCGCGAAGTAGAACCCGCGGTCGAGCATGGCGTGGAAGAAGCGCGCGTACAGCGCCGTGTCCGAGCGCTTCGCGCCGGCGAGATCGTGGACTGGGCCGTCGGCGAAGAAGAAGCCGAACATCGAGCCGGCCGTGGCCAGCGTGTGCGGGACCTCGCGGCGGCGGAAGACCTGGCTCATGCCGTCGGTAAGACGCCGCGCAAGCGCTTCGAGATGCGCATAGACGTCTTCACCGAGCAGCCGCAGGGTCGCGATCCCGGCTGCCATCGCGAGCGGGTTCCCGGAGAGCGTCCCGGCCTGGAAGACGTCGCCGTCCGGGGTCAGCCGGTCCATGATCGCCGCCGTCCCGCCGAACGCCCCGACCGGAAGGCCGCCGCCGATCACCTTGCCGAGCGTGGTGAGGTCGGGCAGGACGCCCTCGCGCGCCTGCACGCCACCGCGGGCGACGCGAAAGCCCGTCATCACCTCGTCGAAGACCAGCAGCGCGCCGTGCTCGCGCGTGAGCTCGCGCAGCGCGTGCAAGAAGCCGGGAACCGGCAGCACGAGTCCCATGTTCCCGACGTACGGCTCGACGATCACGGCCGCGATCTGCCCGGGATTGTGCTCGAACGCGGCGCGCACGGCGAGCGCGTCGTTGTACGGCACCACCAGCGTGTCGCGCGCGGTCCCGGCCGGCACGCCCTTCGAGTTCGGGACGCCCATCGTCAGCGCGCTCGAGCCCGCCGCGATCAGGAACGGGTCCGCCGAGCCGTGGTAGCAGCCTTCGAACTTGACGATCTTGTCGCGCCCCGTCACCCCGCGCGCGAGCCGGATCGCGTTCGCCGTCGCCTCGGTCCCCGACGAGCAGAACCGCACCTTCTCGACCGACGGCACCGCGCCCACGATCAACGCCGCAAGCTCGGTCTCGTACTCGGTCGGCGTGCCGTACGAGCTGCCGCGCGCGGCGGCGTCTTGCAGCGCCGCGACGACCTGCGGGTGCGCGTGCCCCGCGATCATCGGGCCCCACGAGAGGACGTAGTCGAGATAGCGGTTTCCGTCGACGTCGGTCAGGTACGCGCCGTGCGCCTCGCGCACGAAGACCGGCGTCCCGCCGACCGCCTTGAACGCGCGCACCGTCGAGTTCACGCCGCCGGGGATCACGCGCTTCGCCGCGGCGAACGCATTTTCGGAGCCGGCTCGTATCATGCGAGCGTTTCGCGGATCTTCGCGTAATCGGCCGGCGTGTTGACGTTCGCGAACGCGACCTCGTCCCTCACCGGAACGAAGCGCGTGCGCAAGCGGTCGATCACCAGCCGCAAGGTACCCTCGCCGCCGAGCAGCACCGGCATCCCCTCGCGCACGAACGCTGCGCGCCGGTAGAGCGCCGCGAGCGGCTCGATGCGTTTCGTCTCCTCGTGCATCGGAACGATCGCGTCGTACTCCGGCGCCAGGTGCGTCTCGAGCCGGTCGATGAACGCCGTGTCGACCAGCGGCGCGTCGCCCGCGACCGCGAACACCCATTCCGCCTTCATCTCGCTCAGGGTGGAAATCAAACCGGAGAGCGGCCCGCGCAGCGGCCAGCGGTCGACGACCTGCGGCGCCCCGACGTGCGCGGCGATCGCGTCCGGCAGCGGTCCCTTGGTGGACAGCCACGTCTCGCGCCCCGGCGAGACGTTGCGGTAGACGCGCACCAGCATCGGCACGTCGCCGACCGCGAGCGCGAGCTTTCCGGGCAGCCGCGTCGCTTCGCCGCCGGCCAGAATGCACACCGCACTGCGGCGCTGGGTCGGTTTCACGGCGCTCCGCCCCAGGCTCCGCGCCCCCCACGCTGCGCGCGGGGCCCCCACGATAGACCTCGCAACAACGTGACGGCGGTTTCTCGATTCCTCTGTGCTCGGTCCATCACCGTTGTCTCGTGAGATAGTCTTTGGCGAAGTAGGTGATGATGACGTCGGCGCCGGCGCGCACCATCGCGGTGAGCGTCTCGTCGACTGCGCGCGCTTCGTCGATCCAGCCGCGCTCCGCGGCCGCTTTGAGCATCGCGTACTCGCCGCTGACGTGGTACACCGCGACCGGGAGGTCGGTGATCTCGCGCACCGCGCGCACGACGTCGAGATACGCCATCGCCGGCTTGACCATCACCACGTCGGCGCCTTCCTCGACGTCGAGCCGCACTTCTTTGAGCGCCTCACGCACGTTGGCCGGATCCATCTGGTAGGTGCGCCGGTCGCCGAACGACGGCGTCGACTCGGCGGCTTCGCGGAACGGGCCGTAGAACGCCGACGCGTACTTCGCCGCGTACGACATGATCGCGGTCTTGCTGAACCCTTCGCCGTCGAGCGCGCGGCGAATCGCGGCGACCCGGCCGTCCATCATGTCGGAGGGCGCGACGACGTCGACGCCGGCGCGCGCGTAGCTCAGCGCGGTCTTCGCGAGCACCTCGAGCGTCAGATCGTTGTCGACGTCGCCGGCGGGATCCAGAATTCCGCAGTGGCCGTGGTCGGTGTACTCGCAGTTGCACAAGTCCGCGATCACCAGCAGGTGCGGGAGCGCGTCCTTGATCGCGCCCGCCGCGCGCTGCACGACGCCGCTCGGGTCGTAGTTGATCGTCGCGTACGGGTCTTTGCGCGCGGTCTCAGGGATGCCGAACAGCAGGACCGCGCGCACGCCGGCAGCGTCGAGCTCGCGGCACTCGCGCACGAGCGTGTCGACCGACCAGCGCGAGACGCCGGGCATCGAGCCGATCGGCTGCACGACCCCTTCGCCTTCCACCACGAACAGCGGCTGCACGAGCCCGTCGCGGTTGACGCGCGTCTCGCGCACCAGCGCGCGCATCCCGGCGCTGCCGCGCAGCCGGCGCGGCCGCGCGATCAGCTCGGCACCTTGAACCCGTCGAAGCGTCTCCTCCGCCTGCCGAAGGGTCATGATCCGTTCTCCAAGACGAAACGCGTCACGCTCTGCACGAATGCTCCAACTTCGGCGGCGGGTGCGACGACGTCGGGCGGCCAGCCGTGCGCCCCCGCCGTCTCCGACGAGGACGGGCCCATCGCCGCGACGAGGGGCCGGTGACCGCGCGCCCGCAGCCCGCCCAGGTATTCGGCGACCGCGCCGACCGATCCCGACGAGGGGAACAGGATCACGGCCGGGACTCGTCCGGCGAGCGCCGCCGCCGCCGCCGCGCTGTCCGGCGCCTCGACGACCTCCGCGCCCGCGTCGCGCAGCGCCGGGGCGATCCGGCTTGGCCGGTCCTGCGTCCGCGGCAGCAGGAAGACCCGGCCGCTCAGCGGCCCGCCGCCGAGCAGCGCGACCGCGCCCGCGGCGAGCAGCTCGTGCGCGAGCTCGACCCCGACCGCTTCGGCCGACCCCAGGTCGCCCTCGGCGACGGCCGCCTCGCGCGAGGAGCGCAGCACCTGGCCTCCGTCCGGCGCGGCGACGGCGCCGACGACCCGGAGGCGACCGCCGGCCCACCTGGCATGGCACCCGATCGGGGCCTGACATCCGCCGCGCAGCGTGCGCAGGAACGCGCGCTCCGCGCGCACCGCGAGCGAGGTGGGCGGGTCGGTGAGGATCGCGTCGAGCCGGGCCGCAAGGGGGTCGCCGGCCCGCGTCTCGACCGCGAGCGCGCCCTGCCCGACCGCCGGGGTGAGCTGGTGCGGCTCGAACGGCACGGTGTGCGCCGCCCGCAGGCCGAGCCGGTTCAGCCCGGCGCAAGCCAGCACCAGCGCCTCGTACTGCCCTTCGCGCAGCTTGCGCAGCCGGGTGTCGACGTTGCCCCGGACATCGTCGTAGACGAGGTCGCCCCGCAGCGCGCGTAGCTGCGCCCGCCGCCGCGGCGAGGACGTTCCGACCCGCGCTCCGGCCGGCAGCCGGTCGAACGAGGCGAAGCGCTCCGAGCAAAAAGCATCGCGCGCGTCCTCGCGCGCGGTTATCGCCGCGAGCTCCATGTCCGGTGCGAGCGCGCTCGGCAGATCTTTGGCCGAGTGAACCGCGTAGTCGGCGCGCCGCTCGCGGAGCGCGAGCTCGAGCTCCTTGACGAAGACGTTGTCGGTCCCGATCGCGGCGATCGAGCGGTCCTGCACCGCGTCGCCGCGCGTCGTGACTTCCAAGACGGTGGAAGGGAGCCCGGCCCGTGCGAGGGCCGCCATCACGGCGCGGCTCTGCGTCATCGCGAGCCGGCTGGCGCGCGTCGCGCAGACCAGCGACCCCGTCTCGGACGGGACGGCGCCGGCGAGCGTCTCCGCGGCGCGCTCGACCTCGTGCTCGACCGCGCCCGGCTGCATCGCCGCGAGCTCGTCGACGTCGCGCTCGGCGAAGTGCCGCATCACCTCGGCGCGGCGTTCGGCCGGCACGACGACCCGGACGCGCTCGCGCAGCGCGCCGAGCGTCGCCGCGGCGCGCGCGTAGCGGGCGTCGAACTGCAGCGCCAGCTCGTCGCGGACGCGCTTGGTGAACGAGGGCGAGAGCCCGCCCGAGTCGACGCTGACCGTCAGCGGGCCGGAGCGGTGGACCGCCGGCGTCGCGAAGTCGCCCCGGCCGGCGTCGGAAGCGTCGTTCACCAGGACCCCGGCGGCGCGCGCCTCTTCGACGACCGCCGCGTTCACCGTGTCGTCGCCGGTCGCCGCGAAGGCGAGAAACGCGCCGGCCAAATCGCCCGCGGCATACGGACGCGGCAGCCATTCGATCGTCCCCGCCGCGGCGAGCTCGGCGAGCGGCACGCCGAGCGCCGGGCTGACCACGACGACCGCGGCCTCGGCGTCGAGCAGGCCGCGAACCTTGCGCTCGGCGACGGCGCCGCCGCCGACGACGAGTGCGCGCCGGCCGCGCACCGAGAGGGCGACGGGATACACAACTCCTATTCTTCCAGCAGATGCGATCCGTCCCCGCGCGCGCGGCGCTCCTGGGCGCGCTCTTTGCCGCGCTCGTCACCCTGCCGGGGCTCGGCATCGGCACGCTCTGGGACAACAGCGAGACCGCCTACGGTGAGGTCGCTCGCGAAGTCGTGCTGACGCACGACTGGATCGTGATGCACCTCAACGGCCAGCCGTGGTTCGTTCAGCCGCCGCTCTACTTCTGGATCGCCGCACTGTTCGCGAAGATGTTCGGCATCAGCACGTTCGCGCTGCGCTTGCCCTCGGCGCTCGCGACGATCGCGATGGGCGGAACGGTCGGCTACGCGACGGCGCGGATAGCCGGCGAGCGCGCCGGAATGGTCGCCGCGATCGTGCTTTCGACGAGCTTGATGCAGGCGATCGTCGGCCGGCTCGCGATCATGGACGCGCTGCTCGACTTCACGATCGCGGCGGCCGTGCTGTGGTGGTACCGCGCGTTCGAGCCGTCCGGCAGCCCGCGCCGGCGCGACACCGCATTCGTCTGCGGCGCGCTCGCGCTGGCGGTCGGAACGCTGGCGAAAGGCCCCGTTGCGCCGGTGATCACCGCGCTCGTCGTCGGCGCGTGGGCGCTGTGGGAACGGCGCGCGGGACGGCTCGCCGCGCCGCGCCGCCGCGCGCTCGTCCTCGCGCTGCTCGCATATCTCGCGGTGACGCTGCCGTGGTTCGTCGCGCTCGCAGTGCGCGTCGGCCCCGGCGCGATCGCCGAGCTGATCGGGCACTACACCTTCGGCCGCTACACCGGCGTGATCGAGAACCAGACCGGACCGCTATGGTACTACGTGCCGGTCGTGATCCTCGGCTTTTTCCCGTGGATCGCGTTCGTTCCGGTCGCCGCGGTCGCGGCCTGGCGCGAAGCGCGCGGTCCGGACGGTGGTTTCGCGCGGCTCGCGCTCGTGTGGACCGCCGTGCCGTTCCTGTTCTTCACCTTCGCCAGCACGAAGCTGCCGAACTACGTCGCGATGGTGCTGCCCGCGCTCGCGATCCTGGTCGCGCTGTGGTTCGAGCGCGTGCGCGCCGGCGCCGATCGCCGCGCGGCGATCATCTCGGCGCTCACGATCCCGGTGTTCGTCGGCGCGGTCGCGTTCGCGATCGACCGCTTCTCGCGCTCCAACCGGCTCGACGTCGACGTCGCGGCGGTGAACCATCAGCTGGTCTTCCTCGGCGTCGCGATGCTGCTCGGCTCGCTGCTGACCGTCGTCGCAATCGCGCGCCGCGCGACCGCGTCGTGGTCGCCGTACGTCCTGGCGCTGACGAGCGGCGCGCTGGTGCTGTTCATCGCGCTCGTCGCCGAGCCGGTCGCCGAGCCGCTCAAGCCGATCCCGCCGATCGCGCGCGCGATCGACGCGACGCGCAAGCCGGGCGACACGATCGCGATCGGCGGCGTGAGCGGCGGCAACGGCTTGATCTTCTACACCGCCCCGCCGGTGCACGACTTCAAGAACAACGCGGGCTTCGTTGAAACCGTCTGTGACAACCCCGAGGCGTGGGTGGTGACGCGCCCGCAGGACGCGCAGCGCCTGGCCGAGCTCGCGCGCGCGCTCCACCACACCGCGGAAGTCGTGATGCGAACGCCCTCGCCCCAGCACCCCCGCGCCGCGCTGATCCACGTCACCGGCCCGCTCTGCCCCCGCAACTGAGGAGTACTAAATTCAATTGACGAAAATCACATGAAGTTCGCTACGCGCCACACGATGGCGCGATGACGGGCTGGCCTGGGAGGTGTGAAATGCAACGTACACGTTTTGCTGCCGCGCTGGCCGGTACGGCCGCGTTGTTCGCTGTGGTGGGCGCGGTCGGCGTCTCCGCGCAGACTACGATGGCGCCGACTCCGGCCTCGCCGGTCGGGCCTACTTCCGCGCCGTCCACGACGGCGACCTACGCCCCGATGTCGACGTCCTTGCCGGCAACGAAGCCCGGCCCCGCGATGCCGCCGACGGTGGGTCTCGCGCTCGACGCGCGGGCTCTGCGGGCGCGGCGCACCCCAACCGGATACACGCTCACCGGCCAAGCGCTGGTGCGGGACGCGTGCACCGCGGCGCGCTTCGACCGGGTTCTCGGCACCATCTTTCCGCCGCAGTTCAACCTCGACCAGTTCCGGCGCCCCGGCACGCTGGGGCTGCTGTGCATTCAGCGCCTGACGTGGGTGACCGCGGCGCCGAAGAGTGTCGTGAGCGCCGCGCCGCCGCACTGGGTCACCGTGCGGACGCAGAAGGGTTTCCTGCGCGTCCCGGTCCGATAGCTGGCGACATGAACTTCATCGAGCAGGTCGACAAGGGCGCTCTCGAAAGCCGGACCCCGATCGCGGAGTCGGACGGGTTCGCGATCTACGCCGTCGGCGCGGACACGTATCTGCTGGTGCAGCGGCATCAGGCGATGCCGTGGACCGCCGTGCAGCTCTCCGGCGACGGGGTCTTTCGCGTCGGCTCGCTGTTGGTCAACGCGATGCGCCACCTCTACCGCGACGTCGCGTCGAACCTCTCTCCGATGGCGCTGGAAGCGAAGCGCCGCGATTAAGGCTCGCGGCGCCCGCTGCTACTTTCCGCCGAGCGCTTTCGCGACGTCGGCTTCGGTCACCGGCGCGGCTTTGTTGCCCCACGAGCTGCGGATGTAGCTGACCACCTCGGCGATCTGCTTGTTGCTGAGCGTGCTCTTCCACGGCGGCATCGTGCCGTTCCACTCCTGCCCCTTCACCACGATCTTCCCGTTCAAGCCGTTGGCGACGATCGTGATGACCTTCTTCGGATCGCCCGTCACGACGTCGTTGCCGGCGAGCGGCGGCGCGACGCTCGGCGTCCCTTGGCCGTTCGCGGCGTGGCAGCCGGAGCAGTTCGTCGTGAACACGGTCGCGCCGCCGGTGTTGTTTCCGGGACCGCCCGCGGCCGCGCCGCCGTTGGGGTTGTTGCCGGGCTGCCCGATTTGCGGCGCACCGCCGCCGGTCGTCGCCACGTTGCCGGCGGTGCCGCCGACGAGGCCGCGCGCCACCTGTCCTTCGACGACGTTGTACTGCCCGAAGAAGCTCAGCGCGATCGCGCCGGCGAGCGTCAGCGCGGTGATGCCGAGAATCCAGGGGCGCCGTGAAGGACGCCGCGACGGGTTGCGGTCGATGAACGGCAGCAGGATCAGCAGCAGGACCAGCACGCCGGGCATGATGATCGTCGCGAACAGCGTCGCGATCTGCACGATCTGCGCCGGCAACTTTCCGACCACGTCGAGCAGCGCGTAGAGCGCGAGGAAATACCAGGCCGG
>JAFAKB010000090.1 GCA_019235885.1 Candidatus Eremiobacterota bacterium
CGCTCACGAAGCAGCGCGAGCTCTCGGTGAGGAACCGGATAGGATCGCGCATGTGCTCGGGGCCGGTCGAGCAGTTCAGGCCGATCACGTCGATCGGCAGCGCGTCGAGCGTCGCGCGCACGGCGGTGATGTCGGTGCCGAGCAGCATGCGGCCCGTCACGTCGAGCGTCGCCTGCGCCTGGATCGGGACGCGCCGCACGCCCTTCGCGAACGCGCGCGTGATGCCGGCGATCGCCGCCTTCATCTCGAGCAGATCCTGGCTGGTCTCGAGCAGCAGCAGGTCGACGCCGCCCTCGATCAGCGCGGCCGACTGCTCTTCGTACAAATCCGCCAGCTCGTCGAAGCTGATCTTCGAGAGCGCCGGATCGGACGACGAGATCAGCATCCCGGTCGGCCCCAGCGAGCCGGCCACGAACCGCGGCCGCTCGGGGGTCGCGTACGCGTCGGCGGCGCGCCGGGCGAGCTGCGCCGAGACGAGATTGATCTCGTGCGTTTTTTCGCCCAGGCCGTACTCGTCGAGCTTCAGGCGCGAGGCGGTGAACGAGTCGGTTTCGACCACGTCCGCGCCGGCCGCGAAGTAGTCGCGGTGGATCTGCTCGATCACGTCGGGCCGGGTCAGGACGAGCGCTTCGTTGCACCCGTGGTGGGAGGAGCCGCCGAAGTCTGCGTCGGTGAGGTGCAGCGCCATGAGCTGCGTCCCCATCGCGCCGTCGAAGAGCAGAACGCGCTCGCGGAGCGCCGAGAGGTAGCCGGACATCACCGGCATTCTATCGGCCCGAGCAACCGAAGCCCCGTGCTTTGCGGTCCAATAGCATCAATATGGACCGAATTGGACAGACCGCGGGTCGCCTCGGTGCGCTCGCTGCGCTCGTCCGGGAGGCCCCGCCGTCGGCGGCGCTGCGCGAGGCCTTTGCTGCGCTGCGGCTCGAGGAGATCGTCGGGTCGGCGCAGCTCGCCGGGGCCCGACTGGACCGCACCGAGGTGCGCGCGCTGCTGGACCGGGGCCGCGCGCTGGGCGGCCACCGATTCGAGGACTACCTGATCGTACGCGGCTATGCCGACGCCGCCGGCTGGGCGGCGCAGCAAGGGACGCGCCGCAGCCCGGTGACGACCGAGGACCTGCGGACGCTGCACCGGCTCGCCGTCCGCGGGATCAGCGACGACGCCGGCGCGTGGCGGACGAAGACGCTCCCGCCGCTCGCCGACGGGACGGTCCCGCCGCCGCACTGGCTCGTCCCCTTCGAGACCGAAACCTACGTGGGCCGGCTCGCGCTCGACGCCGACGCGCCGGCGCCGCTCGCGCTCGCCCGCGCCGTCGCGCGGCTGGTCCGGCTCCAGCCGTTCCCGAACGCGAACGGCCGCGTCGCGCGGCTGACGGCGAACCTGCTGGCCTACCGCCGCGGCTTTCCGCCGATCGTCCTCGACGCGCGGACGCGCCGGCGCTACGCGGCGGCCTTGCGTTCCGCGCTCGCCGGTGACGCGATGCCGCTCGCGCGCGTTATCGGGGATGCGATGGCACGCGGGCTCGAGCGCCTCCGGGACGCGATCGAACCGGCCGACGAGCTGCGGCCGCTCGCGTCGTTCGCCGGGAAGGGCGGTACTGACCGCCTCTACAAAGCCGCCCAGCGGGGGCGGCTCCGAGTGGTGCGCCGCGACGGGCGGCTCTACACGACCGCGCCGTGGGTAGGCGCCTACGCTGCTCAGCCCTCATCCGAGTCCGCGTGAACACCGATCTCATTAGAAGTACGATGACCGAACCTCACGTCGCCTATGTGTCGATGGAGATTGCCGTTGCGTCGGGCGTTGCGACGTACAGCGGCGGCCTCGGCGTGCTCGCCGGCGACGTGGTCCGCGCCGCCGCCGACGCCGGCTATCCGATGGCCGGCGTGACGCTGCTCTACCGCGAAGGCTACTTCCGCCAGCACCTCGATCCGTCGGGCGGCCAGCACGAAGAGCCGCAGAGCTGGCGCCCCGAGACGCTGCTCGAGCAGCTTCCGGCCGTCGTCACGCTGCCGATCTCGGGGCGGCCGGTGAACGTGAGCGTGTGGCGTTACGACGTGGCGGGTGTCGACGGCCACCACGTTCCGGTGTACTTCTTGGACACGGACCGCTCCGACAACGACGACGCCGCGCGCTCGCTGACGCGCGCGCTCTACGGCGGCGACGCGCGCTACCGGCTGGAGCAGGAAGCGCTGCTCGGGCTCGGCACCGTGGCGGTGCTGCAGGCGCTCGGCCACGAGCGCATCAGCACCTACCACATGAACGAGGGGCATTCGGCGCTGCTCGTTCTCGCGCTGCTCGAGCGCCTCCGCGCGACGGCGCACGGCTTGCCGGCGCACGACGATCTCGCGCGCGTGCGCGAGCACTGCGTCTTCACCACGCACACCCCCGTGCCGGCCGGCCACGACTGCTTCGGCTTGGACCTCGCGCAGGACGTGCTCGGCGCGGAGCGCGTCGCGACGCTGCGCGCGCTCGACCTCGCCGACCACGACGTGCTGAACATGACGCACCTCGCGCTGCGCGCGTCGCGCTTCACCAACGCGGTCGCGATGAAGCACGGCGAGGTCTCGCGCGCGATGTTCCCGCACGCCGAGATCCGTTCGATCACGAACGGCGTCCACGCCGGAAGGTGGGTCTCGCCGCCGTTCGCGGACTTGTTCGACCGCTCTCTGCCGGGCTGGCGGCGCGACAACTGGGCGCTGCGCCAGGCGCTCGGGATCCCGCTCGAGCAGATCGCCGGCGCGCACGCGGCTGCGAAGCAGGCGCTGGTCGAGCGCGTCGCGCACGCGACCGGCAAGCTGCTCGACCCGAACCGGTTCACGCTCGGGCTCGCGCGCCGCGCGACCGCGTACAAGCGCAACGATCTCATCCTCCGCGACGCCGAGCGGCTGGCCCGCATCGCGCGCCGCTGCGGCGGCATTCAGATCGTCTTCGGCGGCAAGGCACATCCGCGCGACTGGGACGGCAAGGGGATGATCCAGCACATCGTCGGGAGCGCGCCCGCGCTCG
Source organism: Candidatus Eremiobacterota bacterium (assembly GCA_019235885.1). Taxonomy (GTDB): domain Bacteria; phylum Vulcanimicrobiota; class Vulcanimicrobiia; order Vulcanimicrobiales; family Vulcanimicrobiaceae; genus Vulcanimicrobium. The sequence goes on from JAFAKB010000090.1 coordinate 3,010, forward strand.
CCGGCTCCGTCGACATCGTCTACGTCGAAGACTACGACATGAGCTGGGGCGCGACGCTCACCTCCGGCGCCGACCTGTGGCTCAACACGCCGCGCCCGCCGAACGAAGCCTCGGGCACGAGCGGGATGAAAGCCGCCATGAACGGCGTCCCGAGCCTTTCGGTGATGGACGGCTGGTGGATCGAAGGCGCGATCGAGGGCGTCACCGGCTGGTCGATCGACGCCGAAACCGGCGCCGACGACGCGCTCACCGCCGACGCGCTCTACAATCTGCTGGAGCACACGATTCTGCCGCTCTACGCGAAAGACCGCGACCGCTACCTCGCAGTGATGCGCGGCGCGATCGCGTTCAACGCGAGCCACTTCAACGCGCAGCGCATGCTCGCCCAATACGCGATCGACGCCTACGCCTCACCGGCCGTCCTCGACGCACCGGAGGCGGACGAACAGCGCTTGGCCGGATAAGGTAGCTTCTAGACTCCGACCCGCTCGGGCGCGGTCGGACCTCCGGAAACCGGGCCGCCGACTTCCTTTGCGTGGACGTCTTTGCCGCGGCCGAAGCCGAGGCGGTCTTCGAGGCCGGCGATCAGCACGTACAGCACCGGGGTGATGAACAGGTTCAGGATCGTCGAGAGGATCATCCCGCCGAATACGACGGTCCCGAGCGAGTTGCGCGCTCCGCTCCCGGCGCCGGTCGCGAACACCAGCGGCGTCACGCCGAGCACGAACGCGATCGACGTCATCAGGATCGGCCGCAGCCGCGTCTCGGCGGCGCGCATCACCGCCGTGATCGTGTCGACCCCTTGTTCCCTGAGCTGGTTCGAGAACTCCACGATCAAAATCGCGTTCTTCGAGGCCAGGCCGATCAGCATCACGTAGCCGACCTGCGCGAACACGTCGGAGAACAGATGCCGGGTGAGCAGCGCGCCGATGGCGCCGAGCAGCGCGAGCGGAACCGCGAGCAAGATGATCAGCGGGTCGGCGAACGACTCGTACTGCGCCGAGAGGACGAGGAACACGAACACGATCCCGAGCGCGAAGATGATCGCGGCCTGCGCGCCGCCCTCGACCTGCTCGCGCGAGATCCCGCTCCACTCCGTCGCGTATCCCGGCGGGAGACGCGAAGCCAAGTTGTCCATGAACGCGATGCCCTCGCCGGTGCCGTGGCCCGGCTTCGCGCCGCCGTTGATCTCGATCGAACGGTACAGGTTGAAGTGGGTGATCACCGGCGGCGCTTTCGTCTCGCTCACGTTGACCAGCGCGGTGAGCGGGATCGGCGGCGTCTCGACGGGCTGCCCGTTGACGAGCGGCGGCGTCGAGCTCTTCACGTAGATCTTGTTGAGGTCGGAGACCAGCGCGCGATAGGGCGTGTCGGCCTGCACGTAGACGCGGTACGACTTGCCGTTCAGGTCGAAGTCGTTGACGTAGACCGAGCCCAGGTAGACCTGCATCGTGTTGAACAGCGAGGGCAGCGAGACGCCGAGCGAGAGCGCCTTGGCGCGGTCGACGTCGGTGAGGAGCGTCGGCTTGTCGGTGCGGAACGTCGTGAAGACGTTCGCGACCGGCGAGTTGGGTGCGTACGAGGGGTAGATGAGGTAGTTTTTCGCGGTCTGCTCCAGGGCCGGGATGCCCTGGTTCGCGCGATCCTCCAGCTCGTAGAAGAAGCCGGCCTGGAACCCGAGTCCGGGTACCGACGGGGGCTGGAACGCCGCCGCGAACGCGTCGGGGTGCCGGAACTTGAAGTCGCTGAACAGATGAATGTTCACGCGCTGCAGGACGGCGGCGACCGTGTGGTCCGTGCCGCGCCGCTCCGACCACGGCGCAAGGCGGATGAACATCGTGATCTTGTTCGAGCCTGAGCCGGTGAAGCTGAACCCCGCGACGTCGAAGACGTCGGTGATCTCCGGCTGCTGCTTGAGGACCTGCTCGATGTCTTTCTGCACCACGTGCGTCTGGTCGATCGAGGAGCCTTCCGGAAGCTGCGCGGTGATGATCGCGAAGCCTTGGTCTTCGTCGGGGACGAAGCCGGTCGGCGTCGTGACGTAAAGGTAGCCCGTCGCCGCCAGCAGCACCGCGAACACGGCCAGCGTGAGCCCGCGGCGGCGCATGATCCACGGCAGCGCGTGGTGATACCCGCTCCTGATCCCGCCGATCGCGGCGTTCACCGGCCGGAAGAACCCGCGCTGCGTGCGCACCGTGCGGCCGAGCAGCAGCGAGGAGAGCACCGGCGTGAGCGTCAGCGCGCAGAACAGCGAGATCGTGATCGAGCACGCGATCGTGAGCGCGAACTGCTTGTAGAGCTGGCCGGTCGTCCCCGGGAAGAACGCCACCGGGACGAAGACCGCCAGCAGCACCAGCGAGGAGGCCAGCACGGCGCCGGTGATCTCGCTCATCGCCTCGCGCGCGCCCTCGAGCGGCGGCATTCCCTTTTCCTGAATGAAGCGCGCGATGTTCTCGATGACGACGATCGCGTCGTCGACGACGAGCCCGGTCGCCAGGGTCAGCCCGAACAGCGTGAGCGTGTTGATCGAGAACCCGAACAGCTTCATCAGGAAGAACGTGCCGATCAGCGAGACCGGGATCGTCATCGCGGGGATCAGCGTCGTGCGCCAGTCCTGCAGGAACAGGAAGATCACGAGCACGACGAGGCCGATCGCGATCAGCAGCGTGATCACGACCTCCCTGATCGACTCCGCGACGAAGTCGGCCGAGTCGAACGCGATCTTGTAGTGGACGCCCGGCGGGAACTTCTCCGAAAGCCGGTCCATCGTGGTGCGGACCTGCTGGGAGACCTGCAGCGCGTTTCCGGTCGAGAGCTGCAGAATTCCGAGCCCGATCGAGTTCTGGCCGTCGAACCACAACGTGCCGGCGTACGTCTCGGCGCCGAGCACGACGCGTCCGACGTCCTTCACCTTGACGTAGCCGCCGTCGGGATTCGTTCGCAGGATGATGTTCGCGAACTCCGTCGAGTCGTGCAGCCGGCCGGTCGCGCGAACGGAGTACTCGTAGGGCTGGTGGCCGTTCGTCGGCGGCGCGCCGATCGCGCCGGCCGCGACCTGCACGTTCTGCGCCTGCAGCGCGGTGACGACGTCGCCGGCGGTCAGCCCGTTGTCGGCCAGCCGCTTGGGGTCGACCCAGAGCCGCATCGCGTACTTGCGCTCGCCGAAGACGAACACGTCGGAGACGCCGCTGATCCGCTTGAGGTCGTTGACGACGTTGGTCTCGAGGAAGTTCGTCAGGTAGGCCGCGTCCCAGCGCGAGTCGCTCGAATACACGCCGAGCGCCGCGACGAACGTGCCGGCGTTCTTCGAGACGGTGACGCCGATCTGCTTGACCTCGTTCGGGAGCCGCCCTTGCGCGAGGTTGACCGCGTTCTGCACGTCGTTCGCGGCTTGGTCCAGGTTGCGGTCGAGGTTGAACGTCGCCGTGATCTGCGAGGTGCCGTCGCTCCCGGAGGACGACTGGATGTAGCGCAATCCCTGCACGCCGTTGATCGCCTCTTCGAGCGGCGTCGTCACCGACGACTCGACGGCTTCGGCGCTGGCGCCTTGGTACACCGCCGTGACGGTGATCGTCGGCGGCGCGATGTTCGGGAACTGCGCGATCGGCAGCGTCGGGATCGAGATGAGTCCGACCAGCAGGATTACGAGCGAGAAGACCGACGCGAAGATCGGGCGTCTCAGGAAAAAATCGACCACGCCGGTTTCGACCTCACCCGATGCCGAGTGGTTGCTGCCTCCGCGCCGATTTTTTTACGGCTGCGGCGGGCACGGGGCCAATCCTTCCGGTGCGCCGGGGTCCACTTGCGCGCCCGGCCGCGCGCTCAGCCCGCGGCGGCGGCCTTCGACACGAAGCCCTCGAGCGCCGCAACCTCGCCGACGACGCGGCCGCCCACGTTCTTGACCGGCACCACAGCATGCTGCCGCAGCGCTTCGCGCACCCCGGGTTCCAGCGCATGCAGCGCATCGAGGACGGCGAGCGTCGCCGGCGGCGTTGCGCGGCGCGTCCCGTCGAGCACCTTGAGCGCGACGCCCAGGCCCGCGTCGAGCAGCGCGTCGCAGTGCACGCCTTCGGCGCCTGCTTTGCACACGATCCGCCCGCGGCTCGCGCGCATCAGGTCGGTGTCGAAGCGCCCGGTCCCGCCGACGTACCAGGGTTCTGCCGCCATCGCGGCGCCGACGCGCGCGAGCGCGCTCGCGTCGGCGTCGTCGACCCCGCGCAGCGTCGCGAGCCGCGCGAACGAGACCGCCGCCTTGCGCAGCGTCGTCGCGTAGACCGGGATCCCGCAGCCGTCGACGGCGAGCTTGTCACCCTCGAAGACGTCGTCGCTGACGCGCTCGCACATTGCGAGGATCAGCCGCTGCGCCGGGTGCGACGGCTCGAGATAGCCTTCGAACGGCGCGCCGATCGACTTCGCCAGCGCGAGGATCCCGGCGTGCTTTCCGCTGCAGTTGTTGTGCAGCTGCGTGGGCCGCTCGCCGCGCGCCGCGAGCGCCGCCGCGGCCGGCTCGTACGAAGGCGGGTGCGCTCCGCAGGCGAGGTCGGCTTCGCGCGCCCCGATCCGCTCCAGCATCGAGGCGACCAGCTCGACGTGGCCCGGCTCGCCGTTGTGCGAGGCGCACATCACCGCCAGCTCGCGCTCGCCGAAGCCGAAGCGCTCCAGCACGCCTTCGCGCACCGACGCCGCCGCGATGAACGGCTTGGCCGACGAGCGCAGGAAAACCGGTGTCTCGACGGTGCCGAGCTTGAGGACGATCTCCCCGTCGACGCCGGCGGCGCAAGCGGCCACCTGGTGAAGCGATTCGACGCGCGCGCCGCGCCGCACCGCGACGGCCGGGACGCCGGCCAACTCCCAAAACATGACGGGGAAGCCGCGTTCGTGCAAGCTGGGTACGAGCCCCGCATGGACGCTCGCACGCACGCGGTCAACCCCTCCATACGCCCCGAGATGGTCGCGGAGTTCCCGGACCACTGGCCGTCCGGGATCGCGCCTGCGCGCGACGGCCGGCTGTTCCTCAGCTTTCCGCGGCTCGATCCGACGCGCGCGCCGATCAATCTCGGCGAGCTGGTCGGCGGCACGCTCGTACCGTATCCCGACGAGCTCGTCAACACGATCGAACCCACCGATGCGCGGCACCGCTTCGTAAACGTCCACGGCATCGCGCTCGGCCCGGGCGGCCGGCTTCTCGCGCTCGACACCGGCGCGCGCTCGCTCGAGCAGTGCGACCCGGACGCGGCGAAGCTGTACGTCATCGATCTCGACCGCAACGCGATTCTGCACGGGATCGGCTTCCCGCACGAGGTCTGCCTGCCGACGAGCTATCTGAACGATCTGGTGATCGACTACGCGCGCGGGAAGGCCGGCTACGCGTACATCACCGACTCCGGCGCGAAGGGCCCGAACGGGATCGTCGTCGTCGACCTCGACTCGGGCAAATCGTGGCGCCGTTTGAGCGGACACCCGAGCGTGCGCGCGACGCAGCGCCCCGGGTTCGGCGTAGCGACGGAGAGTGGGCTCATCACCGGGACCGTCGGCAGCGATGGGATCGCGCTCTCACCCGATGGCCGCACGCTGTGGTGGACGCCGCTGATCTCGTACGATCTGTATTCGATCGACACCGACATCCTCGTCGCCCCGCACGTCGGCGACGACGAAGCGGCGCGCCACGTCGTGCGACACGACGCGCGCGACTTCGCGAGCGACGGCCTCGACTGCGACCGCGAGGGCCGCGTCTACTTCACGGACGTCACGCACGGCACGCTGCAACGACTGATCCCGGCGGAGAACCGCTACGAGAAGCTCCTCCACGGCGAGCGTTACTTCGTCTGGCCCGACGCCGTGAAGCTCGGTCCCGACCGCATCGTCTACGTCACCGACACGCAAGTGAACCGCATGCCGAGTTTCCAGAACGGCCAAGATCTCCGCCAACCGCCCTACCGCCTCTACCGCGCCGCAATTGACGCCGACCCGGCCCAGTACTGAGCGAGGCGCGGCGCGGGGAGGGCGCGCTCAAGGTAAGCTCAACATGCGCTCGCGCGCTCAAAAGCGCAGCGTCGCCGACTCGGTCGTCGTCTCGCCCTTCTGCGCGGTACGGCTGGGATGCAGCCAGCTCGGCGGCCCGAGCCCGAAGCAGCGCTGCAGCATGTCCTCGGCGGTCTCGAGCGCGCCTTCGACCCAGCCTTGCGCGTGCGAGTAAGCCTCGCCGCAGACGTACAGCGGGAGCGCCGCATCGGGCTGGACGATCTCGCGTGCGACGTCCGCGCTGCGCGCGTGGATCTTCCAGAGGTTGTAGCCGCCGCCGAACGGATCGGTCCCCCAGTCGTAAAACGCGGCCGCGTACGGTTTCGGAACCGCGTCCGGCGCGAGCCCGTGCACCTGCGCGACGAGGCGGTGAATCTCTTCGACCATCGCGGGGGTGGGACGGTTCCGCTGCCATTGCTCGTCGCCTTGGCCGGCGGCTCCGTCGGCGAATCGCTCGGCGCGCTCGGCTTCACGCAGGAAGCCGATCCAGTACCTGATGTTGCGCCCGTCGTCGTACGTCGCCATCAGCAGCGAGTTCGTGTTCTTGGGATCGGCGCCGGGCTGTTCGCCTTCGGTTCGGAAGTAATACGTTTGGCGGATCGGGACGTCGGTCGTCGTCTGTCCCTGCTTGACGTTGAGCAGCGCGTGCCGCCACCACGGCACCCGATAGCACGCGAAGAGCTTGAAGAGCGGCTGCGGTGAGACCGACTCGATCAGCACCCGCACGCGCGGCATCGCGGCGCCGAACGCCGCGTCGAGATCGATGAGCTCCAGCGAACGGCGGGGCATCGCGAGGATGACACGGTCCGCGTCGACGTAGTCTCGCGCGTTGAAGTGAAGCCTGAGCTTCTCGCCCTGCCGCGAGACCGAGGTGACGGTGTGGTTCAACAGCACCTCGCCCTGGATCGTTTTGAAGCTCGCTTCGATTCCGTGCGGAAACGACTGCATCCCCGTCGTCGGGAACACGTACTTGACGTTGGTGCCGAAGTCTTCGAGGAACCACGGGATCGCGTCGGCGGCGTTCCAGTTGCTCACGGTCGTGTCGTAGCCGCTCGCGTCGGCGACGAACTGGTACGCTTCGAACGACATCACGCGCGCCAGCACGTTCCAGAAGCCCCACTCGTAGAGCGGGCGCCCGAGGAACGTCGTCGCCTGGGCGAGCTCCCGGCGCTGCTGCGGCGTCAGACTCGGTGCCGTTATGCCCGGGACGATGGTCTCCATCGCGGCTTCCATGATCGCGCCGATCGGCTGCCCGCGTTCCTGCGTCCCGAGCGCGTACGGCACCTTCGCGGGATCGGTCAGATCAGAGCGTCGCAGCCAGCGCCCGCGAAGGTACGCGATGTTGTTCGCTTCGCTGACCGGAAAGTCGAGGATCGTCAGCTTCAGATGTTTCGCGAGCGCTGCGACGATCGGCTGCGTGTTGAGAAAACGCATCCCGCCCAGTTCCGCCGGGACGTGGGGCATCTCGGGCGGGATCGCGGACATGAGCCGTCCGCCCGTCCGATAGTCGCTCGACTCGTAGACGACGATCCGCCAATCCGGATGCGCCTCTTTGAGCCGCCACGCGCCATACAGTCCGGACACGCCGGCGCCCACAACCGCGACGTCGACCGGCTTCGTGCGTTCCTGCGCCACCCCACTGCCCCCATTCCCCGGTAGCCCGAGCACCCGCCGATTTTTGCGGTCAAGCCGGGCTACCCTCCCGAGAGCAAGTTCCCGGCTGAGGGACGAATCGGTCGGAGGACGAGCTTCGCCGGATCGGTTTATTCGGCGGTGAAGTCGATCCGCCGTTTGCGCAGCTGATCGCCGTCGACGACGTGGAAATAGCCCGCCTCGACGTACTGCATCGCCGCCAGAATTTGCTCCGCATCGCCGCTTGGAAGATCGGCCGTTCGCACGTATAGGACGATGGGAATCGGGCGAATGCCGTCGCGAACGATCAGCGTCCCGAAATCGCGGTCGTAGGTGATGAGGATCCGTTGCTGCGGAACGTTTTCATCGCACAGGACGAGCAACGGCGATCACGATGCGAGGGGAATCAATTGCTCGTTCTGGAGCGATCGCCTCGCCAAAGCAAAGACCGCTTGCAGCGCTACCGGCGTCAGCTGAGGATAGCTCGCCAACACATCCTGCTCGGTCCAGCCTTGCTCGAACAGACCAAGCAGAAAGTCGACCGACAAACGCGTTCCCTTGACGCGAATGGCGCCGGCGAGCGTCTCAGGGTCCCGCTCGAGACTTGCCCCTAGGTCCATACCGCTTCGGCCCCCTGCAACTGGGTATTCACAGATACTTGAGTGAATTGACTCAAGTCGCTCAACGGACCTTGCGGTCCGGCGAAAACCTGGTCTGGGACCTGCGAAAAAGCCGTCCCTGCGCGGGGCGGCTCCCTCGGGAAGACACCGGCCGATGCGCTTACGCGAGCGCTGGTTCGAAGACGTTCGCTTCCTGCTCGGCGAAGAGCGGGTTCGAGAGATAGCGCTCGCCGGTGTCGGGGACGATCACGACGATCAGCTTGCCGGCGTTCTCGCTCCGCCCCGCGACCTGCATCGCGGCCCACACGTTCGCGCCGGCGGAGATTCCGCACAGGATCCCTTCCTCGCGCGCGAGCCGGCGCGACGTCGCGACCGAATCCTCGAACGACGCTTTGATCACTTCGCTGTAGACGTGCGTGTCGAGGATCGAGGGGACGAATCCAGCCGCGAAGCCTTGCAGCTTGTGCGGTCCCGGCGAGCCGCCGGAGAGCACGGTCGAGGTGTCGGGCTCGACGGTGATGCACTCGACGGACGGCTTGCGCTCTTTGAGCAGGTGGCCCGCGCCGGTGATCGTGCCGCCGGTGCCGACGCCGGCGACGAAGATGTCGACCTTGCCGTCGGTGTCGCGCCAGATCTCCTCGCCGGTCGTCCGGTAGTGGACCTCGACGTTGGCCGGGTTGTCGAACTGCCCGGGCTGGAAGTACTTGGCGGGGTTCGACGCGACGATCTCTTTCGCTTTGGCGATCGCGCCTTTCATGCCCTCAGTCCCGGGCGTGAGCACGAGCTGCGCGCCGTACGCCTTGAGCAGGTTGCGCCGCTCGGTCGTCATCGTCTCCGGCATCGTCAGGATCAGCGGATAGCCTTTCGCCGCGCAGACGAACGCGAGCGCGATCCCCGTGTTGCCGCTCGTCGGCTCGACGATCACCGAGTCCGGGCGCAGCTTGCCGTCGCGCTCGGCGGCTTCGATCATTGCGACGCCGATGCGGTCCTTAACCGAGCCGGCGGGGTTCTTCGACTCCAGCTTACACAACAGCTCGGCACCCAGGCCCTTGTTCACCCGCGGGATGCGGACGAGCGGCGTGTTTCCGAAGGTGTCGGCGATGTTGTCGTAGACTCGCACGGTGCCAAGAGCTCCTATGGCTGGAGTGTGGTGGACCGCTAAACCCCACGGCCGCCGAAAAGGGTGCGCCGCCAGCCGGCCGCGAACAAGCGTTCGACTCGTCACCCTAAGCGTGTCGAAGGGTGCGCCACCATCCTCGGGACTCCACGTTGTTCTCGCTCGCCGAGAGGTCGCTCTACGTCGCCGACCTCGACCTTTGGATCGACTCGCTGCGCCCGCGCGGCCGGTGCTACGTCTCGCACGGCCACAGCGACCACGCGCGCGAGCACGACCGGATCGTCACCACCCCGGTGAACGCGCGCATCTGTGCCTCGCGCTTCGAGCGCGCCATAGCCCGCGCGAAGCAGACGTCCTTGCTCCCCGAGCGGCCGCGTCCGGCGTGCGCGTTCGAGGAACACCGCTTCAACGAGCCGTGGAGCGACGGCGAGCACGTCCTCACACTCTTTCCGGCCGGTCACGTCCTGGGCAGCGCGCAGCTGATGATCGAAGGCGAGCGCGGCCGCTTCGTCTACACCGGCGACTTCAAGCTGGCGCGCTCGTACACGTGCGAGCCGGCCGAGGTGAAGCGTTGCGACGTCGTGCTGATGGAGTGCACGTACGGGCGCCCGCAGTACGTCTTTCCTTCGCGCGACGAGGTCGAGGACGCGATCGTCTCGTTCGCCACGCACGCGCTCGCGGACGGCTGCGCGCCGGTCTTCTACGCGTACTCGCTCGGCAAAGCGCAAGAAGCGATGACGATTCTCGGCAAAGCGAACGTGCCGCTGACCGTCCACGGCGCGGTGCACGCGATCGCGCGCGTCTACGAAGCCGGCGGCGTGAAGCTCCCGCCGTACGAGCGGTACGACGCAATCACGTACGACGGCACGCGCGCGCTGATCTGGCCGCCGTCTGGCAAGAACCTTCCGAAGGCGCTGCAAGGGAAGTCTGCGCGCACCGCGATGCTCTCCGGCTGGGCGCTCGACAAGAGCGCGCCCTTCCGCTACGGCGTCGACGCATGCATTCCGCTCAGCGATCACGCAGACTTTCCCGCGCTGCTCCGCTACATCGAGCTGGCGCAGCCCAAGAAAGTCTTGCTGAACCACGGCTGGCGCGACTTCGTCTGGCGCCTGCGGCGCCTCGGCGTCGACGCGGCGTACTTGGAAGCGAACGAACAGCTCGCGCTCTTTTAGCCGAGCGCACGCATTTTGTCAGAAGATGAACTGCGTCGTCGGGTGCCCAGGGAGTCCTCCGCCCGCGGGTTTCGACGGATCGGTGACGTCTGCGGTGCAGAAGCCGGAAACGCCGCTCAGGGCGAATTGTTGAGGATCGCCCGGTCCGGTGCGCGTCACCGTGATCACGCCCTTGCCGCTCACGACGGCTGACGCCGGACACGGCCTTCCGTTGCCCGGACCTGAGATGTTGCGAATCGTAACGGCGAGCGCATCGGGCGGGAAGGGCGTCCCGCATCCGAGCTTGACGCCAGGCGGCGGCCCCGATTGCGAGCCGGTACCGACGCAGGTTTGTTCGATGAAATGGATCGTCGCGGAGCTACCGATCGGGACGGGCGTCTGCGGTTGCCATGATGGATCAACCGATAGGGCGAACGTGTACAGCACGCTGCCGCAGAAGGGATCCCCCGCGAGGCAGTGGAGCGACGTTCCGCCGCCGTCGCAGCCGGCGAACCCGACCGCCGCCGCGAGAGCGGCGAAGACGACCGTACACAGCCGTTGAACGAACGGTCGCATCGTACGCACTCCTCCACGTAGGCAGCAAACCGAGGCTTCGCGACCAAGCTAGCGCCGAATCCTGGAGTTTTCGCCTGTTTCTTGGGTTACGTTGTGAAAAATTGGCGCAGCGCGGCGTACGTCGCGTCGGGGGCTTCCTCCGGCATGAAATGTCCGCTGTCGATCGGTTCACCGCGCACGTCGTCGCACCAGTCGCGCCAGACGGCCAGCACGTCGTACCACACGCCGACTTGGCCGCGCCCCGCCCACAGCACCAGCAGCGGCGCCGCGATCTTCTTTTTCCCGCGGTCGGCTTCGTCGAGGGCGAAGTCGTACGTCGCGGCGGCGCGGTAGTCTTCGCAGGCGGCGTGAATCGTTTCGGGATTGCGGTAACAACGCAGGTAGTCTTCGAGCGCTTCGGGCGTGTGAACGCTTTCGCGGTTCGGGCGGCCGGTGAAGAACCAGTCGGGATCGGCGCCGATCAGCTTCTCCGGCAGCGGGTACGGCTGCGCCAGAAAGAACCAGTGCCAGTAGCCGAGGCCGAACTTCATGTCGGCGCGGCGAAAGTGCTCGCCGGTCGGGATGATGTCGAGCGTCGCGAGCTTGCGCACGCGCTCAGGATGGTCGAGCGCGAGCCGGTACGCGACGCGGCCGCCGCGGTCGTGTCCCGCCACGTCGAAGCGCTCGTAGCCGAAATGCTGCATCACCGCAACCGCGTCGCGCGCCATCGCGCGCTTCGAGTACGGCTCGTGATCCGGCGTCGTCGGCGGCTTCGAGCTCTCGCCGTACCCGCGCAGGTCCATCGCGACGACGCTGAACTCGCGCGCGAGCCGCGGCGCGACCAAGTGCCACATGACGTGCGTCTGCGGGTGGCCGTGCAGCAGCAGCAGCGGCGGACCGCTGCCGCCGTGGCGCGCGCGAATCGTCGCCTCGCCCGTCTCGACGTAGGAAAGATCGAACCCGTCAAACATCGCGCAACGCTACCCGGCTGCGCCGGGAAGTGCCTGCACGGCGCGGAACGTGGGCGGGCGTGAGCGTGCGGCCGGCGGCGAAGCTCGGCATCTTCTACGTCGCGATGGTCAGCACGGCGGCGGGGTTCTCGGTGCGCAACCTGCCGAGCATGGCGGTCGAAGGCTGGCCGCTGATCTTCTGGTACGTCGTCGCGACGGCGCTGTTCTTGGTCCCGCTCGGGCTGACCGCGGCCGAGCTCGCCTCGGCGTGGCCGAAAGACGGCGGCGTCTACGACTGGGTCGCGGAAGCGTTCGGCGAGCGGACCGGCTTCATGTCGGTCTGGTCGATCGTCGTCCTGAACCTGCCGTGGTATCCGACGGTGCTGGCGTTCGTCGCGGTCTCGCTCGCGTTCGGCTTCGATCCGGCGTTGCAGGACAACCGGCTTTTCGTCGCCGGCGTGATGATCGCGATCTTCTGGCTGCTGACGCTCGTGAGCCTGCGCGGGCCGGTCACCGCGGCGCAGTTCACGTCGTTCGGAACGTTGTTCGGCTCGATCGTTCCGGCGCTCGCATTGATCGTCGCCGGGGTCGCGTGGATCGCCGCCGGAAAACACGTCGCGCTCCCGCCGCTCACCCTCGCGCGTTTGATGCCGGCGTGGGATGCGGGCAAGATTCCGTTCGTCTCCTCGCTGCTGCTCGCGTTCACCGGGCTCGAAGTCTCCGGATACTACGCGCTCGCCGTGCGCGATCCGCAGCGCGACTATCCGAAAGCGATGCTGCTCGCGCTGCTCGCGATCTCGGGGCTGAGCATCTTCGCCACGCTCGCGATCGCGCTCACCGTCCCGGCGGAGAAGATCAGCCTCAGCGGCGGCGTCGTGCAGACCTTCGCCGTCATTTCGAACGAGTTCGGCGTCGGCTGGGCCGCGCCGGTGCTCGCGGTTCTCACCGCGCTCGGCGCGCTCGCGCTGATGTGCGCCTGGCTCGTCGGGCCGCTGCTGAGCCTCGCGGCGGTCGCGCGGCACGGCATGCTGCCGCCGATCTTCCGCAGCCTGAGCGTGCGCCAGGTTCCAGCGGCGATCATGCTATGGCAATGCGCCGTCGTTACCGTCATCGCGACCGGCTTCGCGCTGGTTCCGCAGGTGAACCAGGCGTACTGGATCCTCACCGCCGCGGTGACCGCGCTGCTGGCGTTCTACTACCTGCCGATCTTCGCGGCCGTCATTCGGCTGCGCTACACGCAGCCCAACGCGGCGCGCCCGTTCCGCATTCCCGGCGGAATCGCCGTCGTGTGGTTCGTCGCGGGAACCGGTTTCGCCGCGACCGCGTTCGCCGTGCTGGTCGCGCTGGCGCCGCCGGACACCGTCAAGGCGATCCCAAGCACCGTCTACGCCGGCGGGATGATCGTCCTTGCGTTGGTGTGGATGATTCCCTGGGCGGTCTTCCTCGCCGTTCGGAGAGCGTCGTGGCTGGCGTAGTCGTCAGATCGGCGCGCGAATCGGCGCGATCGCGTTGAACTTTGAGAACGTCGCCGTATTCGTCGAAGCGCCGCTTTCAAGGCGGTGCGGGTAACCGTCGGCGCCAATGTAGAGCGTGCTTTCGCTCCCGTTTTCCCGCAGGCGGTAGGCATGCAGCGTCTCGCCCCCGACGCGTCAGCGGGGATGGTGCCGCCGGCTGACTTTCGGACGGTTCGCAATCGGTCGCGGCTCGCTTGCGTCCGATGCCGCCGGCGGCGGCGAGGAAGAAGGATCAATCTTTTTGCGAAGCAATCCCACGATCGCCGTGAGCGTCGCCATCACCGCGCAAACGGCCATGATGAGGAACGTATATGCCACGACGGCGATCACGGTGTCGAAGCCGCGCGCCTTTTCGTAGCCTTGCATCATGGAGCTCATGATTGCCCACTCGATAAAAAGCACCGCAACCAAGGCGCAGACTCCGGCGAACCAGCGGAAGCCGGCTTGCCACATGCTGATAGCCTGCCCGACGCAATATACAACCCCCGACAAGATAATCGCGAGAAAGGCCAAGTTGGACAGGATGTTCACGTGAGAACCTCCTGCGCCGTCAGTCGGCGCCGATGTCCCAGACCATCCCCAAGTCGCGCTTCGCGAACGAGCGGAAGGCGATGAGCGTCTCGGTGGCGGTGATCCCGGCGTGCGAAGCGATTCGCTCGGTGACCAAGTCGCTGAGCTGCTCGTGCTCGCGCACGCGCACGATCGCGACCAGATCGTACGGGCCGGCGACGCTGTAGCACTCGGTCACGCCGTCGATGCTGAGCAGCTCCTCGGCCAGCGTACGAACGCGCCCCGGCTCGACGTTCATCAGGACGATCGCGGTGATCACGCCTGCCGCCTACCGCGGGGGGCCGGCGGTCCCCTGCGGCCCGGCCGCGAAAGCTGCAATCGTGATCGCCTTTGCCCGAGCCTGCGCTGCGATCGCCTCGACCGCGAGCAAGCTAGAGAAGATCGCCCTCGTCGCAAACTATCTCGCCGAGCTGGACGATGCGGACCTCGCCCCGGCGACGCGCTTCTTCACCGGCAACCCGTTCCCGCAGGCGCAGGAACGCAGCCTTGCCGTCGGCGGGCGCACGATCGTCGAAGCGGCGGAGACGACGTGGGGCGTCGACGACGCGGCGCTCGGCGTCGCGTACCGCGCAACCGGAGATCTCGGCGCGGCGCTCGGGCCGTTCGTGCGGCCCTCGCACGACTTGGGCTTGTTCCGCGAGACGCTGACGCCGGCACGGCTCTACGCGCTGCTGCTCGAGATCGCCGACGCGGCGGGGAAGAACGCGCAGAAACGCCGGCGCGTCCTGTGCGAGCGCATCTTCTCGGCCTGCACCGATCCGCTCGAGGCGACGTACGTCGTGAAGATCATGACCGGCGAGCTGCGGATCGGGCTGCGCGAAGGCTTGGTGGTCGACGCCGTCGCGCAGGCGTTCGCGCGCGATCCGCGCGCGGTGCGGCGCGCGGCGAGCGCGGCCGGCGACCTCGGCGCCGTCGCGCTGGCGGCCAAGCACGACGCGCTCGACCAGGTCACGATCGCCTACCACGCGCCGATCGCGTTCATGCTCGCCTCGCCGATCGCGTACGGCTCCGAGTACAAGGACCTCGCCGCGGCGAGTTGGCTGGTCGAGGACAAGTATGACGGCATCCGCGTTCAAGCGCACGTGACGCCCGAGCGGGTCTCGCTGTTCTCGCGGACGCTCAACGACGTCGCCGCGTCGTATCCCGAAGTCGCCGCAGCGCTGCGCGCGCTCCCCGGCTCGTTGGCGCTCGACGGCGAGCTCGTCGCGGTGCGCGAGGAGCGCGTGCTGCCGTTCCGGTTTCTGCAAGCGCGCCTGCAGCGCAAGGAAGTCGCGCCCGAGCTGCTGCGTGAGGTGCCCGTTCGCTACGTCGCCTTCGACGCGCTCGCGCGCAATGAAGAGTTCTTGCTCGACGCCCCGCTCGCCGAACGCCGCGCGCGCCTCGCGGAGCTGCTGGCGAACGCCAACGGCGCGCTGGAGGTCGCGCCGTGGACCGCGCTCGAAGCGGGCGCGAGCGCCGAAGCGATTCACGAGCGCTTCGAGGACTCCCGCGCGCGCGGCAACGAGGGACTGGTGTTCAAGCGCACGGACTCGCCGTACACGCCGGGCCGCCGGGGCAAGTCGTGGCTGAAGCTCAAGCGCGAGCTCGCGACGCTGGACTGCGTCGTGGTCGCCGTCGAGCGCGGCCACGGCCGCCGCGTGAACGTCCTCTCCGACTACACTTTCGCCGTCCGCAACGGCGACGAGCTCGCGGTGATCGGCAAGGCCTACAGCGGCCTCACCGACGTCGAGATCGCCGAAATGACCGAATGGTTCGAAGCCCACCGCCTCCCGCCCAGCGAGCAGCGCGCGGCCTACAAACGACTCGACCTCAAGCGCCACGAGACCGTCGTCGAGCCGAAGATCGTCGTCGAGATCGCCTTCGACATCATCCAGAAAAGCGATTTGCACAAGAGCGGCTTCGCGCTGCGCTTCCCGCGCATCGTCCGCCTGCGCCCCGACAAACGCCCCGCAGACGCCGACACGCTGGAGCGGGTCGCGGAGATCTACGCCGAGATGCTCGCGCGCGAAGGGATTGAAGCCGGCTAACGCGGGCGCCCGCGCGCGTCCCGCTCGCGGCGGATCCGTTCGGCGCGGTCGTAGACGTGGTCGGTATGGCTGCTCGTGCGGCGCGCCGCAAGAACGCGGAGCCGGACGACGAGCACGGCGACGATCAGGGCCACGGCGAGCGCAGCGAAACCGAGCCGCACCTGCGGGCGCAACGGCAGCAGCGCGCCCGCGGCGCAGAGCGTCGCAGCGAGCGCGATCAGATTCTGAGTGCGGTCGATCTACTCGTCGCCTTCGTGCAGGTGGAGGTGGCAGCCGTCCTCGGCGTCGTCGAGGACCTCCCGCGCCTCGCTCCACACGCTCGACGGCAGCTCGCCGCCCGCCTCGACCGACCCCTCGGAGGCGAGGAAGTCGACCTCGTCCCAGTCCTCCCACGTCTCCAGCGGTTCGCCGGCGACGTCAGCGGGGAAGCGAACGCAGAACCCTTGTTCGATGTGCAACCCGGTGATCAGCACGCGCGTGCCGCGCGGAAAGTACGTGCCGTCTTTCCAAAGCGTCCCGTACGTCGTGTCGTAATGTTGACCGATCTCTAACTTCTCGATCGTCCCGTCTCCCCTGAAAGGACGTCGTGTGATACCGCTCACTTCCGCCTCTCCGGGTGGTATACCCGTCGCATGAGCGCGCGTCACCTGCGCAAATGGCGCACCCTGTCGTCGGAATACCGAATCCAAACAAAGTTTTTACGCTTGCGCGCCGACCGTGTCGAACTCCCGAGCGGCGTCGTCGTCGAGGACTACTTCGTGCGCGAATCGCGCGGATTCTGCGTCGTCTTCGCGCTCACGCCCGATCAGCACGTTCTGCTCGTCAGGCAATACAAGCACGGCATCGGCGAGATCGTCACCGAGCTTCCCGCCGGAATGATCGACGAAGGCGAAACGCCGCAAGCCTGCGCGGCGCGCGAGCTGCTCGAAGAGACCGGCTACGCCGGCGCGCCGCCGGAGCTCGTGCGCACCTTTCTCGCCGATCCAACGAACGCTACCGCGCAGTTTCATCTCTATCTCGTGCGGGACGCCGTCCACACCGCCGAGCAGCGCTTCGACGTGACCGAGGAGATCGACGTCGAGCTGGCTACGGTCGACGAGGTGCGCGCGATGGCCCTCGACGGCAGAATCGCGGCCGGCTCGCAGGTCGCCGCCGCGCTCGTCGCGCTCGCGCACTTGGGGCGCTAAGGCGAGGGCCGCAGGACGCGGCGGCGCGACGGTGCGGAGCCCTCGGCCTGCGGCCGGCACAGCGCGCCGCGCAGCGCCGAGAGCGCGCCGAACGGGTAGACGCGGTCGGCGCCCGCGACGACGACCTGCACCTCACGGCGTTCGACTCCCCACGGTGCGAGCGCGTCGAGGCACGTCTCGCCGAGCACGTCGAGTCCCGGCGAGTACGGCGTGAGCGCAGGCACGACAACCAGCACCCGCGAGCCGAGAAACGCCGGCGCGGTCAGCTCGCCGCCGAGGTGCAGCGAAGGGTGCAGGTGGCCGATCATCGTGCGCGCCGCGAACGGCTGCGGACGATCGCCGTGCAGCAGCGTCCAGCCGTCGCGCTCGCACGCTTCGACCGTCGCGCCGAGGACTTCAACACCGCGCGTGCGGCCTTCGTGATTTCCCGCGACGAGCGTCACCGGCGCCTGGGCGCGCAGCGCGTCGAGCGCACCGCGCACCGCGCGCGCGGCGCCCGCACTGAGCCCCGCGCCGTGGATCGCGTCGCCGAGGAAGACGATCTCGCGCGCGCCGTGACGGCGCGCCGCGAGCGCGATCGAGGCGAGGATCTCGGTCGTGCTCCACAGCGGGAGCGCCGCGCCGCCGCCCATCACGTCTTCGTAGCCGAGGTGCGCGTCGGCACAGATCAGCGCCCGCGATTGCGCGAGCAGCGCGAACCCGCCCGGCAGCGCGAGCACGCCGTCCGCGAGCTGATACGTTTCGCACGCCGCAGCAGGCTTCGTCACAACAGCCTCAACTGGACGCCGTCGTTCACCGCGCGCGGCAGCGGCTCGCTCGAGTCCGGCGACCGCTCGCCGAGCACGGCGAGGACGCGCTCGTGCAGCGCTTCGATCATGCTCGCGCGGTCGTCCATCACGACCGAGTCGCCGAACGACGAGGTCACGATCCCGAACGTGAACGGCGTCGCGGCGGCCGGATGAAAGACGCGCGGCTCGCCGTCGAGCCCTTCGAGATACGCGCGCGCGCCCGGCGCGTCGAGCAGCTCGCGCGTCACCACCCGCACCGTCTCGCGCACCAGCGGAAAGTCGCGGTCGGCTTCCCACAAGCGGTCGAAGATCTTCGCCGCGTTCCAGCGCAGCGCGCCGCCGCGGATCGAACGCCCGGCGGCGCGGCGCAGCACCAGCAAGCCGGTGTTCGCGACGTAGCGAAACTGCTGCCGCAGCAGCCAGCCGGAACGCAGACCGGCCAGCAGGTCGTCGTCGAAGCCGTCGAGCTGCAGCAGCGACGCCCACACCGCGTCGTGGACGTGCTTGCGGCGCGGCAGCGCGACCAGAAACCCGTTGTCGTCCGTGTTCAGCGTCGAGTTGATGCGCAGCCTGCGGTGCAGCCGGGCGCCGGCGACGCGCGCGAGCGTCTCGTTGATTCGCCGTCCCGCGCCGGTGTGGAAGACCGCCGTCTGCCGCTCGTCCATCCGGTAGATCTCGACGATCGGATGCCGTGCGTCCGGAACGGCGGAAAGCGCGAGCTGCTGCGCGACGTAGCGCACGACGTGCGCCGCCTCGACCCCGTCGAGCGCGTAGCGGCGGCGCAGATATTCGAACGCCGCCTGCGTTCCGCCGCGCAGCGCGTCCGCGACGCCGTTGCGCAACACGTCGATCTCCGCGGCGAGCGCGCGCGGGATTCCTTTCAAATGCGAGCTCCACTGCGGAACCGTCGGCCGGCCCGCGTGCGGCTCGACCTGCAGCCCGCGCGGCCCGATCTCCTTGACGCGCAGCGCGCGGCCTTCGAGCAAGAAGACGTCGCCTTCGCGCAAGCTCGCGGCGAAGCTCTCGTCGAGCCGGCCGATCCCGTGTCCGCCGCTGGCGGCGACCGGAATCGTCGACTCGTCCGGGATCGTGCCGACGTTCTCGAAGTACGCGCTCGAGGGCTCGCGCCCGAGCCCGTAGACCGCCTCGCCGTCGCTCCCGATCCGGCGCACGTGCGCCTCTTCGGGCCCGACGCCGCCGCCGCTCAGGTACGCGGCGCACGCGCGCAGGTCATCTTCGCGCAGCTTGCGGTACGGGTACGCGCGCCGCGCCAGCGCGAGCGCGTCCGCAATCGCGACGCGTTTGTCGGGCGCGCACGACCCGACCACCCACTGCGCGAGCACGTCGAGCGGCGCGTCGGGGACGACGATCTCTTCGATCACGCCGTCACGGATGCAGCGCCGCGTCGCCGCTGCTTCGACGACGTCGTCGCGGTCTTGGGCCAACACGACGCCGGTCGCGACCGCGCCGGGACGGTGCCCCGCGCGGCCGACGCGCTGCAGCGTCGGCGTCATCCCGCGCGCGCCGCCGAGCACGATCACGCGATCGATATAGCCGATGTCGACGCCGAGCTCGAGCGAGCTCGAGCACACGACCGTGCGCAGCTTCCCGCTGCGCAGCTCGGCTTCGGTGCGGTGGCGCACGTTGCGCTCGAGCGCGCTGTGGTGCACACCGATGCGACGGTCGCGCCGCGCCGTCTCGGTGCGCGGGGCGTTCTCGGGAACGGCGATCTCCTCGGCCGGCTCACCGGCCTGTTCCATCTCGTGCGCGATCCGCTCGGCCTGGCTGCGCACGTTGGTGAAGACCAGCGTCGAGCGCACGTCCTGCGTGAGCGCGTAGGCCGTCCGCGCGCACTGCGTGAGCGGCGCCATCGCGCCGGCGAACGGCGCGACGACGTCGAGCTTCATCTCGCGCAGGCCGCGGCAGTCGACGACCGCGCAGTCGCGCTCGGTTCCGGCCAGATACGCCGCAATGCGCTCGAGCGGCGCAACGGTCGCAGACAGTCCGATCCGCCGCAGCGGAACGCGCGTGAGCTCCTCCAGCGATTCGAGCAGTAGCGCCAGGTGCGCGCCGCGCTTGCTCCCGGCGAGCGCGTGCACTTCGTCGACGATCACCGTCTCGACGTGGGTGAGCTTCGCGCGGTACGACTCCATCGCGACCATCAGCGCGAGCGATTCGGGCGTGGTCAGCAGCACGTGCGGCGGGCGCGCGATCATCAGCCGCCGCTCCTCGACCGGCGTGTCCCCGGTCCGCACGCCGGTCCGCACGAACCGCTCGCGGATCTTGCCGCGCCGCCGCTTCGCGCGCTCGGTGTTGGGCCGCTCGAGGATCCCCATCTCGCGCAGCGGCCGGCGCAGGTTGTGCTCGACGTCGTAGCCGAGCGCGCGCAGCGGCGAGACATAGACGCAGTACGTCCGCGCCAGCAGCTCGTCGGCGTCGCGCAGCACGGCGAGCCGCGACATCACCGGCAAAAACGCCGCGAGCGTCTTTCCCGTGCCGGTCGGCGAGCAGATCAGCGCGTTGCGGCCGGCCGCGGCGAGCGGGAGCGCTTGGGCCTGCGGCGGGGTCGCGGTGCCGAGGTGGGCGTCGCACCACGCCGCGACGTCCGGGTGCAACGTGGAAAACGCGCCGTCCACAAGAACGGCGTTACTTCATCGAACGGGCGTTCGAGCCCTCGCGACCCTGCTAGGCGAGGGCGGTGATCGCGCTGCCGAGGCCGAGCGAGGCGAAGAGGCGCTGGGCCTCGTTCGCCACGAGCGCTTCCGTGCTGGCGAGGACGCTCATCGCGATCGACGAGGTGCCGCCGGCCGCAATGTCCATCACGGCCCCGCCCGCGACTCCCGATACTCCATCCATGACCCGCCCATTCTCCCACGAACGGGCAGGCGAGCGCAAGCCCTCCGGCGGCGGATGAAACACCCGATTCGCGGGCACGGTACCTGGAGCCGGAGGCTTTGAATG
>JAFAKB010000091.1 GCA_019235885.1 Candidatus Eremiobacterota bacterium
ACGTGGTAGAATAGCTCGGTATGCCCTCCCCAGTCAATCCGTTACGGATCGGGCCCCACCAGATCTGGCCGCCCCTCGTGCTCGCTCCCATGTCGGGAGTGACCAACCGCACCATGCGCGCCCTCTACAAGCCGTTCGGGCTTGGCCTTACGGTGACGGAATTCGTATCCTCAAACGCGCTGCAGTACGGCAACAAGCGGACGATGGAGATGATCGATCAGCATGGTTTGGAAAAGCCCGTCTCCACGCAACTCTGGGGCGACGATCCCTCGATTATGGCCAAGGCGGCGCAGGTCGTGCGCGAGTGCGGAGCCGACATCGTCGACATCAACTTCGGCTGCCCCGCGCCGAAGGTCACCAAGACCGAAGGCGGCAGCGCGTGCCTGCGCGACGTCGAGCGCTGCGAAGCGATCATGAAGGCGGTCGTCGACGCGGTCGACTGTCCGGTGACGATGAAGATGCGGCTGGGCTGGACCGAGAACGAGCTGGTCTTCGTCGAGGTCGCGAAGCGCGCGCAGGCGGTCGGCGTCCAGGCGATCACGCTGCACGCGCGCACCGCGAAACAGTTCTACAAGGGCAACGCCGACTGGTCGAAGATCGCTGAGCTGAAGCGCGCGGTCGACGTCCCGGTGATCGGCAACGGCGATCTCGGCGACCCGCACGAGGCGCTGCGCCGCATGCGCGAGTCGGGCGTCGACGGGGTGATGCTCGGCCGTGCGACGCTCGGCAACCCGTGGCTGGTCTCGCGCTTGCGCGCGCTGATGGAAGGCCGGGAGCCGGCGCCGGCGCCCGAAGCGCCGGAACGGCTGCGCTATGCGGTGCACCACTATACCACGATGGTCGAGGAGTGGGGCGAGCAGCGCGCGGTTCCGCAGATGCGCAAGCACCTCGGCTTCTACCTGAAAGGCTTCCCCGGCGCGAGCGCGCTGCGCGAGAAGCTGATGCGCACCGAGACGGCCGCCGAGACGCTCGCGGTGCTCGACACGACGATTGCGCAGCTGGATTCGGACGCGCGCGAGCTGGCCGTCGCGTGAAGGCAACCGGCCCTGCAACGGATGTGATCGCAAGCTCGTCGGATGGCATCGCGAGCTCGTCGGGTGTCATCCTGAGCTTGTCGAAGGATCATCTCTACGGGGCTGCCTCGCCGGCCGCGCTGTTCGACGAAGTCGCGGAGAACTACCGCGCCTATCTGAACCCGCCGCTCGCGCGCGTCATGAAAGTTTCCGGCTCGCCGGTCGAGGTTTCCGCCGCAGGCTGCACGATCACCGATCACACCGGCAAGACGTACCTCGACTTCGCGGGCGGTTACGGGGTCTTCACGCTGGGCCACCGCCACCCGCGCGTCATCGCAGCCGTGAAAGAGCAGCTCGACCGCATCGCGCTCTCGGGCCGCACGATGTTCAACCCGCTGATGGGCCGGCTCGCGAAACGGCTCGCGCAGATCACGCCCGGCGATCTGTCGATCTCCTTCTTCGCCAACAGCGGAACCGAAGCGGTCGAAGGCGCGCTCAAGCTGGCGCGCGCCGCGACGAAGCGCCCGACGATCGTGGCGACCGACGCGGCGTTCCACGGCAAGACGCTCGGCGCGCTCTCGGCGAGCGGGCGGGACGCCTTCCGCGATCCGTTCTTGCCGCTGCTCGAGCACGTGCGCCGGGTCCCGTTCGGCGACGCGGACGCGCTGCGCGGCGCGCTCGGTGCCGACACCGCTGCGGTCATCGTCGAGCCGGTTCAAGGCGAAGGCGGCGTGAACGTTCCGCCGGACGGCTATCTGCGCGACGTGCGCGCGCTGTGTGACGCGAGCGGCGCGGTGATGATCGCCGACGAAGTGCAGACCGGGCTCGGCCGCTGCGGCGCGCTGTTCGCCTGCGACCGCGAGGGCGTCGTACCGGACGTGATGACGCTCGCGAAGGGGCTCTCCGGCGGCGTCGTACCGATCGGCGCGTACGTCGCGCGGCCGTCCGTTTGGAACGCCGCGTACGCGAAGCAGCCGCTGCTGCACACGTCGACCTTCGGCGGCAACGAGCTGGCGTGCGCCGCCGCGCTCGCCGCGCTCGACGTGCTGGAAGAGGAAGATCTGGTCGCGAACGCGCGCGAGCGCGGCGCGCAGCTGCTCGCCGGCGCGCGCGCGACGATGCGGCGCTACCCCGCGGTGATCGAGGACGTGCGCGGAGCGGGGTTGCTGGTCGGCGTCGAGCTGCGCAGCGAAGGCTACGGCGGCACGATCATTCCGGAGCTTCTGAAGCGCGGCGTCACCGCCGCGTGGACGCTGAACCAGCAACGCGTCATCCGCCTCGAGCCGCCGCTGATCGTGAGCGCCGGCGAAGTCGAGACGGCGCTGCGCGCGTTGGACGCCGCGGTCGCGGCCGCGTTCCAGCAGCTCGGCACCCTCCCGTAAATGCCGTACGTCGAGTGCTCGATCGACGTCGCGGCTCCCGCGGCGACGATCTACGAGCTTGCGAAAGAACAGGAGCGCTTCCCCGAGTTCATGCCGGACGTCGAGACCGTCGTCGTCCTGGAGCGCCATCCCGACCGCGTCGTCACGCGCTGGAAGACGCTGGTCGAAGAAGCGCCGATCGAATGGACCGAAGAAGACCGCTTCGACGACGACGCGCTGCGGATCGACTACGCGCTGATCGAAGGGGACCTCGACACCTTCGAAGGCTCGTGGACGTTCGTGGAGGACGGCACGACGACGCGCGTCGTGCTGGGCGTCGAGTACGACTTCGGCGTCCCGACCCTCGCCGAGCTGATCGGCCCGACGCTCGAGAAGAAAGTCCGCGAGAACTCCGAGATGATGCTCGCCGCGCTCAAGGCCGAGGCGGAGTCGCGCGTCTGACGCGCAAGCGGTTTGGGCGCGGTTATGGCCCGATCGCGAGCGCCGAGACGAAACCGTAGGATGCCGGGTACGTCATGAGGTGCTCCGGCATGCAATTGCCGTTCGCGCCGGCGTCGAAAACGTAGATCGAGCCGTTCGTCGCGACGTAGAGATCGTTGTCCGGACCGACGGCGATCACGGGCGGCCGTCCCAACGGATCGTTCGTCACCGGCAGCGGACCGATGCGGCGCGCGGCGGTCCCGGAGCCCGGCCCGTACACGTTGACGAACATCGTCGATGTTCCGCTCCCTGATTTGAGATAGTTCACCAATTCCGCCGAGTAGAGGCTGCCGTCCGCGCCGATCACGAAGAGTCCGGGATACGGGGTCGGCGGGTGGTCGGTGACGATCGTCGTGCGCAACGTCCCGCTCGCGGCATAGACGTCGAAGCCGTTCGTGCGCGGGATGTAGATCGAACCGTCGGGCGCGACGGCGAAGCCGAAATACGGCACGTCGCTGGTCGGCATGAACGTTCGCGTCGCGGGCGGATCGACCGCACCGTACGGATAGGTTCGAATGCTGAGCGTCCCGGACTGCGACGCGCTTTCAACCAAAACGCCGTTCGGGCCGAGCCCGACCTCCAGCGGTCTGCCGTCGCCGTCGTACGCAGGTGCGTTGCTCGGAGCGGCTCCGGGCGGCGGAACGGTGACCAAGCGCCAGTTCCGCCCGCCGCCGATCGCGTCGTCGGTCTCGAGTTCCCACATCGTGCCGTCCGGCCCGGCTGCGAGTCCGGCGATCCCGATGTACGCCCCGGGCTCCGAGGGGAAGGAGGCGCTCGCGGACGGAGGGGGCGCGGACGACCCCGTTTGATTGCCGTCTCCGGTCGTCGGGAAACGGTCGACAGCCGGTCCGTTCTGGAACGCCGCCCAAACCGCGTTCATCGCGACGCGCGGCGCGGGGGAGGGCGTCGGACTCGGCGCCGGCGTCGGCGTGGGTCTTGGCGTAGGCGAAGGCGACGGGGCGGGCACCGAGCCGCGGCCCGGCGTCGCAGACGTTGGTGCGCTCGTGGACGGAACCGTGCCACCCCCGCCGCTGCACGCGCCGAGCGCAATGAGGATGACGGCGCATAGGACAACTCGGCACGAACGCATCGTGCTCACCATCTGCCCGCGCCGGCCGTCACGCCGGTGGGCCGTTGTGCCTAGTCCCGCGAGGTTTTCGCCTCAAGAAAAGAACGCATCCGCACGAACCGTCGCGGCTCGCAGGCCGCTTCAGTACCGCGGCGGGATGACGGACGGGCCTGCGGTGGGCCGGCGGTAGGCGCTGAAGCTGCCGGCGTTGCTGTGTGCGCGCAGCGGGATCGCGGCGTGCAGCAGCTCCACGGTGCGCAGCAGCTCTTCGGCGTACTCCGCTTCCTCCAGCCGGGCCGGTTCGAACGCGATGGTGTCGATGCGGAACGCCGCACGTTCGATGCGGTCCAGCGCGGTCGCGACGTTGTTCGCGCGGGTGGAGAGCGTGCGAATCCGCTGCAGCGCGTCTTCGAGCCGCACGACCTCGGTGCGGTAGTCGACGTACTTCCGGACCTCCGCGGCGGCCGCGTCGCGGATCGCGGGCCAGCGCTCCTCCTTGAACCGCGCGATCTCTTCGTTGCCGCGCTCGGCGAAGCGGCGCTTGCGCGCGGCGATGATCTTGCGCTCCTCTTCGTCGGCGCTGCGCGCGCCTTTCGCGCGGGCGCGCGAGAGCGAGGCGTGCTCTTGCGGCGTGTACTCCGTTTCCAGCGCGACGCGGTCGCTGATCGCCGAGATCTCTTCGCGCCAGATCTCCTCGACCGAGGGCGGCTCGTTCAGCGCGCCGAGCTGCGCGCGGCGCGCCGTCAGCCGCTCGCGGCGCTGGTCCAGCAGCCGGCGAAGCGCGTGCACGCCCTCGCGCAGCGGGGCGACCCACGCGTTCTCGGTGACCGGCGTGTGGTCGTCGAAGCGCAGGCCGATTCCCAGCCCGAGCGGGATCGTCTCGGCGATTCGCCAGCGCTCGCGCGAGGCGGGCAGAATGCGAACCCGGCTGCCGATCGGCGGCGGCTCGCCGCTCGCGCGGAAGACCAGGAACGTCTCGCCGGCGTCAAGGGCCAACAGCGTCGTCTCGGCATCGATGACGCGGGCGAACGCCAATATCCCGGAGTAGGCGGCGTCGGGGAGCCAGAGCGGCTCGTCGACGTCGTCGTAGCGGCGGTTCCACAGCACGGCCCACAGCGCGTCGTGCGTCTCCGCCGCGACGGCGTGGTCTTGGGTCATCGTCTCGAGGACCGCCCGGACGCTGGAGCGGCGGTACCGCGGCGTCGTCACGCTTGCCCGGTTCTTACCGGACCCGAGCGGTCCCCGTCCGCTCGCGTCCGATTTCGGTTAATCCGGCTTGGCGAAGGCGACGATCGTGTTCTCGGCGCGGCAGTTCGTCCAGAACTTCGTCCCGTCGAAGCCCAGGCTGCGCGCCGCGAAGCCGATCGAGGCCAGCTCGTGGACTTCCGGCTGCTCCTTGCGCGCGTCCAGGCACAGCAGCCGGTAGTCTTCGCTCTCCCGGCTCTCGGTCGTCACCAGGTAGAAGCGGCCGGCGACGATCACCATCCCCGTGATCTGGCGCGGCACGGGGATCGTGCGCAGCACCGTGCCGAGCGCGTCGAGCTCGAGGATGACCTGATTGTCGCGCTGGCTCAAGTACAGCCGGTCGCCGTCGTAGGCGATGAACGAGCCGGTCTGGTCGGGGCAAGGGATCGCGTCCGACTTGAAGTGCTTGCCCATGATGTACCGTCGTATGAAACGGTCGTCGTTCTCGTCACCGACGACGACGCGCAGCGCGTCGCCCGTCACGGTGATCCCGTATGGCCTGCCCGGTGCGGTCGCCTCTTCGAAGACCCGGCCTTGCTGCCGATTCAGGCCGTAGATGCGGTTGGTCTCGAAGGAGGCGATCCAGAGGTCCGTCCCGTCGCACGCAAGCCCCATCGGGGCGGGGCAGGGGGCGGGAATCCGGACGAGCTCCTCGATCGTCGAGAGCGTCTGATTCATGTGCCGCGTCCTTTCCCGCAACGCCCCGCGGGCTCCCGGCGCCCGGCGGCGAAAACGGGGCGCCGGGATGGCGAAGTTCTGTTTTGTGATCCACCCGCTCTCGTTCGAGGACGTGGTGCGCTACGAGCCCGGCGCGAAGGGCAAGGGCAAGCCGATCATCGCGAAGATCCTGGAGTGGATGCCGGCCTGGGCGGCGGCCCACGTGACCGGGATCCGCACCCCCGACGGCCGCGAGACCGAGGGCTGGTTCGTCGCCGCGCCGCTGCTGCCGCAGCAGATGCTGGACTTTCCGCGCGAGCAGGTCTACGAGCGGATTCTCAAGGCGATTCGGATCGGCGCCGACTTGGGCGCCGACGTCGCGGGGCTCGGCGCGTTCACCGGCGTCGTCGGCGACGGGGGCGTGACGGTCGCCGAGCGCGCGCCGATCCCGGTCACCACCGGGAACTCCCTCACGATCGCCGCCGGCGTGCGCAGCTTGTTCCGCGGCGCGAGCGAGATGGGAATCGACGCGCGCAGCGCGACCGCGGTGGTGGTCGGCGCGACCGGCTCGATCGGCGGTGCGTGCGTCGAGCTGATCGCGCCGCACGTCGGCCGCGTCATCTTGGTGGCGCGCAACGAGACGCGGCTGCGGAAGTTCTACGACGGCGTGCGCGAGCGGCTGCCGTGCGAGTCGTCGTTCACCACCGAGATCGGCGAAGCGGTGCGCAGCGCGGACCTGGTGCTGACGGCGACGTCGTCGACGCAGGACGTGATCGAGCCGGAAGATCTGCGCGCCGGCGCGGTCGTGTGCGAGCTGTCGCTTCCGCACGACGTGAGCCGGCGGGTCGCGGTGGAGCGGCCCGACGTGCTGGTCGTCGAAGGCGGAAACATGCGCGTCCCGGGGGAGATGCGCTGGTGGCGGATGCGCGAGGCGGGCGAAGAGTTCGACATGGGGCTGCCGCGCGGGACCGCGCTGGCCTGCATGTCGGAGACGATGGTGCTCGCGCTCGAGAACCGCTGCGAGCCGTACACGCTGGGCCGCGGGATCGACATCGCCAAAGTGCGCGAGATCGACGCGTTGGCGGAGAAGGACGGCTTTTCGCTCGCCGACATGCGCGCGTTCGACCTGCCGATCAGCCGCGAGCAGCTCGCGCGCACGCGCGCCGCGGCCGAAGAACGCCGCGCGGCGTCGGCGTGACGAGAAACGCGAAGGGCATCGTGCCTGCTCGACACGATGCCCCGGCGGGGTCCGGCGCAGAGTCGACCGTGCTGCGCTATCGTTCCGCCGCGCATTGCGAAGGTCGGGTAGCCCTTCGCACGACGAACGATATCACACCGGTTCCCGCCGGAGAAGACCTCAAATGAGTTGCGACAGCGCATATGCGTAAACGCATAAACTCGGAAAATGGGACGGGCACCGCGCTCGATGAACGCGATGCCCGCGATGGTGTGCGAGCCGTTGAGACCAGATCCGAGGACCATCGTAGCACACCCTCGCATGCCGGACAACCGCCATGCGGCTGGAGGGAGCGGGAATCGATGCCGATCACGCGCTCGACAGCGTTCCGAAAGGTCCGGCGGTGAAAAAAGTCGTCTCGGTTTCGCTGGGGTCGGCGTCGCGGGATCATCGCGCGGAGGTCGAGCTGCTCGGGGAGCGGTTCGACATCTCGCGCGTCGGGACGGACGGCTCGATCGACAAGGCGATCGCGAAGCTCAAAGAGCTGGACGGCACGGTCGACGCGATCGGGCTCGGCGGGATCGACGTCTACCTGTACGCCGGCAACGACCGCTACGCGCTGCGCGACGGGCTCCGCCTGCTCGACGCGGTGAAAAAGACGCCGGTCGTCGACGGGAGCGGCTTGAAGAACACGCTCGAGCGCAACGCGGTCGCGTTCATGCAGCGCGCGCTCGGGATCGAGCTGCGCGGGAAGCGCGTGCTGATGGTCAGCGCGCTCGACCGCTTCGGGATGGCGCAGGCGCTGGTGCAGGCCGGCGCGGACGTCGTCTTCGGCGACTTCATCTTCGCGCTCGATCTCGACCGGCCGGTGCGCGGGCTCGACGAGTTCGAGGAGATGGCGCGCAAGTATCTGCCCGACGCGTGCAAGCTTCCCTTTCAGTTCTTCTATCCGACCGGGAAGAAACAAGACCGGCCGCCGCAGCCGAAATACCCCGAGTACTACGAGGACGCCGAGATCGTCGCCGGCGACTACCACTTCATGCGGCAGTTCATGCCCGACCGGCTCGACGGCAAGACGATCCTCACCAACACCGTCACCGCGAGCGACGTCGACTTTCTGCGCGAGCGCGGGATCGCGCGGCTGGTGACGACGACGCCGGACTTCGGCGGCCGCTCCTTCGGCACGAACGTCGTCGAGGCGGCGATGCTGGCGCTGCTCGGAAAGCGCTGGTCCGAGGTGACCGAGGACGACTACCGCACACTGCTCGCGCAGCTCGATTTGAAGCCGCGCGTCATCGAGTTCCAGGTGGATTCGCGGTCCTCGCTTCGCTCCGGTCCGCAGGCCATTTGATCGTCCGGGAACTTTTCCGGCGGCAGCCGCACGACCGCGAGCGGCTGCCCTCCGAAGGCGTGCCGCTGCGCCGCGTCCTCGGCGTGCGCGCGCTGATCGCCGTCGGGCTCGGCACGATGCTGGGCGGAATCTTCTCGACCGTCGGCTCGGGCGCGAACGCCGCCGGGCCGGCGGTCATCGTCGCGTTCGCGCTCTCCGGCGTGACGTGCGTCTTCGTCGCGCTTTGCTACGCCGAGCTCGCCTCGATGGTGCCGGTCGCGGGGAGCGCGTACACGTACGCCTACGCCGCGCTCGGCGAGCTCGTCGCCTGGGTGATCGGCTGGGACCTCATCCTCGAGTACGGCTTCTCCGTCGCGCCGCTCGCCGCGACGCTGTCGGCCTCGCTGCAGCAGCTGCTTGCGAACGCGGGCCTGGCGCTCCCGAAGTGGGCGCAGACCGCGAACGTCGCGGTCTCGCACTGGCGGATCGACGTCGCACACTCGCAGGTCGACGTGGTCGCAGCGCTCGCGATCCTCGGGCTCGCGATCCTGCTCGCGATCGGCATTCGCGAGTCGGCAGGGACGAACGTCGGACTGGTCGTCATCCAGCTCGTCGCGCTGGTCGGGTTCGTGCTCGGGCTCGCCGGCGCGATCCACCCCTCGCACTACCATCCGTTCGCGCCGCTCGGGACGCACGGCATCGTCGCCAGCGCCGCGCTGGTATTCTTCGCCTACATCGGGTTCGACACCGTGACCGTCGCCAGCGAAGAGGCGCGCGATCCGGTGCGCGACGTGCCGCGCGCGATCATCGGCTCGCTGATCGTCGGCGCCCTGCTGTTCACGGCGGTCACCGCGGTCGCGGTCGGCGTCGTCGCGTGGGACAAGATCGATCCGGACGCCGGGATGCTCGACGCGGTGAAGCACGCGGGCTCGAACCCGCTGCTGTTCGGGCTCGTCCTCGCCGGCACGGTCACCGGGACGTTCGCGTCGATGTTGACCTCGCTGCTCGGGCAGATCCGCATCTTCTACGTGATGTCGCGCGACCGATTGCTTCCGCCCGCGTTCGGGGCGGTGAACGCGCGCACGCGCACGCCGGTCGCTACGACCCTCATCACCGGCGCGATCGTCGCCGCCGTCGCCGCCGTCGTTCCGCTCACGAGCTTGCTCAAGCTCGTCAACATCGGAACGTTCTCCGCGTTCGTGATCGTCTGCGCCGGGGTGATGGTGCTGCGCTTCACGCACCCGCACGCGGCGCGGCCGTTCCGCGTTCCGCTCGGACCCGTGGTCGTTCCGTCGGCCGGGATCGCGCTGTGCGCGTGGCTGACCCTGGAAGGGCTCGACGGGCTGACGTGGCTGCGCTTCCTGATCTGGTTCGCGGTCGGGATCGTCGTGTACGCGCTGTACGGCTATCGGCGCTCGCTGCTGCGCACGGAGCGATGACCGCCGGCGACACTCTCCCCGCGAGCCCGTCCGGCGCGGCAGCGCACCTGCGGCGCGTTCTCGGGCTGCGCGACTTGGTCGTCGTCGCGGGCGCCTCGATGGGGCCGGCGTTCTCGGTCGCCACGACGCTGGCCGCAATGCTCACCGCGACGGGCCGCTGGACGTGGCTCGCCGTGCTGATCGTCACCGCGCTGATGGCGATGATCGCGTCCGGCTACAAGCGCTTGGGTGAGCGCGTCCGCGACGCCGGATCGTCGTACGCGTGGATTCGGACGGCGTTCGGCCCGGTGGCGGGTGCCTATGGCGCGTGGATCTTGCTGGTCGCGAACGTGTTTGCGATCCTGGCGACCGCACTGCCGGCCGGCGCCTACACGCTCGACTTGCTTGCGCCGGCGCTCGTCCCGAACGGTGGCGCCGTCGCGCTGGCGGCCTGCGGCTGGATCGCCGCGACCGCGCTGTTGTTGTGGTACGGCCTGCGGCCGACGACGATGCTCGCGCTGGCCTTGCTGGTGGCCGAAGTGCTCGTCCTCCTCGCCGCGGCGAGGGCCTCCGCCGGCGCGCCGCGTCCGGAAGCCCTCGCCTTCTCCGGGACGCCGCTCGCCTGGGGCGCCCTCGGGCCTGCCATCGTCCTGGGCGTCTGGCTGCTCGACGGCTGGGAGGCGTGCGCGTCCACCTCTGAGGAGGCGCACGGCGCGGCGTCCGTCCCCGGGCCGGCGCCCTCGTCGGATTGATCCTCACCAGCCTGCTCGTCCTCGGCGCGACCTGGGCGTTCGCGCGCATCGGAAGCGCGCAGGGCTTCGCCGAGCACAAGGACGACGCGCTGGCGTACGTCGGCGGGCTGCTGGGCGGCTGGTGGCCGAGAGTTTTGATCGCGACGGTCCTCGTCTCGCTCGCCGCTTCGCTGCAGGCGACGCTGGTCTACCTCTCGCGCAGCGTCTACGCGATGGGCCGCGACGGCGTGCTGCCCCGGGTGTTCGGGGCGCTGGACCGCCGCGCTCAGCCAGGCTGGTCGATCCTCTCGATCACGGCCCTGGCGCTCGCCTTCACGCTGCTCACCGGGCTCGTGCCGAAAGCCAAAGACGCCTTCGACGTGGTGCTGAAGGGGACGGCCTGGTACACCGGCGCGCTCTTCGTCGTCACCGCCGCGGCCGCGGTCCGGATCTTCGGCCCGGAGGGAACCGCCCGCTGGTCCGGAGCCGTTCTGCCGGGGAGCGCCGCAGCGGTGCTGGCCGCGGTCCTGGTGCAAGCGCTCAAAACGGACGATCCCCTCACCAGGGGTTTCATCGCCGCCTCCGCAATCATCGGGCTTCCCCTGGCGCTGTGGCGCGGACGTTCGGTCCGCCGGGCCGCGCCGTCCGGGGGCGGACCTACGACCGGGAGTCGCTTTTGAACGACAAAGAAATCGTTTTGACCCGCGACGGGCTCAAGAAGCTCGAGGACGAGCTCGACGAGCTCAAGTCCGTCCATCGGCGCGAGGTCAACGAACGCATCCGTCAAGCTAAAGAGTTCGGCGACATCTCCGAGAACGCGGAGTACGAGGACGCAAAGCAGGAGCAGGCTTTCGTCGAAGGCCGCATCCTCAAGCTCGAGACGATGATTCGCAACGCGCGCGTGATCGACGCGTCGGACTACGTCGCCGACGAAGTCCATCTCGGCGCGACGATCAAGGTCAAAGAGACGAGCTCCGGAACCTCGCACGAGTTCACCATCGTGGGCTCCGCCGAAGCCGATCCGAAGAACGCGCGGCTCTCGAACGAGTCGCCGCTCGGGCGCGCGCTGATGGGCCGCAAGAAAGGCGAGACGGTCGACGTCACCACGCCGCGCGGCCAGATGAAGTACAAGATCGAGTCGATCAACAAGGACCCGAAGAAAACCAAGAAAGCGTCCTAGCGCGTCGCCATGGCTGATCTCGTAGCAGCACGGCGTGCGCGTCTCGCCGCGTTGCGCGAGCGCGGCGTCGATCCGTTCGCCGCCACCCGCTATGAGGTCACCGCGCACGCGGCCGAGCTCGCGGCGAAGTACGCGGACCTGCCGGAGCAAGGCCGCGCCGAGGAAGAGTCGTGGTCGCTGGCGGGGCGCATCATGGCGGCGCGCGGGCAGGGCAAGGTGATCTTCTTCGACCTGCACGACCGCACCGGGCGCTTTCAGCTCTTCGTGCGGCAGAACGACGTGGGCGAGGAACGGTTCGCGCTCGCCAAGGAGATCGAGCGCGGCGACGTCGCCGGCGCAACCGGCTTCGTCTTCCGCACCAAGGCCGGCGACCTCGCGCTGCACGTGCGGTCCTTCGAGGTGCTGGCGAAAGCGCTGCAGCCGCTCCCCGACAAGTGGCACGGCTTGCAAGACGTCGAGAAGCGCTACCGCCGCCGGTACGTCGACCTCATCGTCAACCCGCACGTGCGCGACGTGATGCTCGCGCGCTCGCGGATCGTCGCCGAGATGCGGCGCTTCATCGACGCCGCAGGCTTCTTCGAGGTCGAGACGCCGACGCTGCTGCACGTCGCCGGCGGCGCGACGGCGCGCCCGTTCGTGACGCATTCGAACGCGCTCGACATCGAGCTGAACCTGCGGATCGCGACGGAGCTGAACCTCAAGCGGCTGATCGTCGGCGGGATGGAGCGCGTCTACGAGATCGGGCGCATCTTCCGCAACGAGGGGATCGACACCACCCACAATCCCGAGTTCACCATGCTCGAGCTGTACGCGGCGTACTGGAACGTCGAGGACATGATGCGCTTCAACGAAGAGCTCATGGCGCACCTCGCGCGGACCGTCTCCGGGACCGAGACGGTGCTGCACGGCGAGGACGCGATCTCGTTCAAGACGCCGTTCCGGCGGATCGGCTACCTCGGCGCGTTCAAGGACATCGCAGGGATCGAGCGCGAGCAGCTGCTGAACCCGCAGGGGGCCGCCCAGCTGCTGCGCGAGTACGGGATCCCCGAGTCGCCGACGCACGCGCACGCGCTCGACAAGCTCTTCGAGCGGATCGTCGAGCCGACGCTGCTGCAGCCGACGTTCGTGTACGGATATCCGGTCCTGCTCTCGCCGCTGGCGAAGCGGATGCCGGACGATCCCGAGCTGACGCAGCGCTACGAGCTGTTCGCCGGCCACATGGAGCTCGCCAACGCGTTCACCGAGCTGAACGATCCCGACGACCAGCGCCGCCGCTTCGAGTTGCAGGTCGCCGAGAAAGCGGCCGGCGACGAAGAGGTTCCGCCGCCCGACTGGGACTTCGTGACCGCGCTCGAGTACGGGATGCCGCCGACCGCCGGGATCGGGATCGGCGTCGACCGGCTGGTGATGATGCTGACGAACAACGCCTCGATCCGGGACGTGCTGCTGTTCCCGCTCCAACGGCCGCTCCCGCTCGCCGCGCGCGCCGCCGAAGACGAAGCAGCCGAGGACGAACCCGCCGAGCCCTGAATCGCGTTCGGTGGCGGCTCGCAACCTTCGCGCTCCGGGGCGTAGTTTCACGGGTGCCATGCTGAAACGTGATTTGACCGGCTCGTATCCGCGCTCCGTGCGCGAGGAGTACCTCGGTGTCGTTCAGCTCGGGCGCGCCGTCGACAAAGGGATAGCGACCGCGAACGGGCTCAACGGCGAGTACAACTACGACTGCCCGATGGACAAGGGCGTCTTCGAATTTCTCGGCATCGACGGCGGCGCGCTGCTCGAGGTGATCAAGAACGCGCAGAGCGAGTCGGAGATCGAAGCGTATCTCAAACCGTTCGTCGAGAAGAAGTCGCCGGCGGAGATCAGGGCCTTCAACGAGGAGTTCCTCGAGGACGGTCCCGAGCCCGGCAGCAGCGGCGAAGCGTATTTCTTGAACCTGCGCAATCAAGTCGCGCCGCATCGCACCGACGTCACGACGTGGCCCGATCTGCTCGACCTCGACGAGAAGCGCGACGTGCCGCAACGCGCCGGCGTGTGAAACCGCCGCAAGAATTCGTACGAAAGAGACCGTCGCGAGGCGGTCTCTTTTCTTTCTGGCAATAGCCTTGGAACGAGCGAGCGGACG
Source organism: Candidatus Eremiobacterota bacterium (assembly GCA_019235885.1). Lineage (GTDB taxonomy): Bacteria > Vulcanimicrobiota > Vulcanimicrobiia > Vulcanimicrobiales > Vulcanimicrobiaceae > Vulcanimicrobium. The sequence goes on from JAFAKB010000091.1 coordinate 13,808, forward strand.
GAACGAGACGCATCGCCGGAGACCCGCGTTCACACTACCGCGACGTATTCAACCGGGTGGGCTCGGGCGGGCGTCGACAACCCACACGCGGAGCATCCCATGCTCGAACACCACGGGTCGGTGCTGAGAAATCTCTTTGCACTACCCTTCACGGCCGCATTCCTCGGCGCCGTCCTGGAACACGATTACGAGACGCATCGCCACCTGCTCAACGTGGGCGCCCTGTGCGCGCGGGTCGCAACCACGGCCGGCCTCTCGAGCGAGGAGGCGATCGTCCTCGGCCAGGCGGGCCTCTTTCACGACGTCGGAAAGCTGCACATCCGCGCGGCGCTGCTGAACGCGACCCACCCGCTGAGCGAGGCCGAGTGGCGCATCATGCGGGCGCACGCTCCCCGCGGGCAACAGATGCTCGACGCGCAGGGCGCCCATGCGCTCGCGGCGATCGTGCGCGGCCACCACGAGCGGCTCGACGGCTCCGGGTATCCCGACGGGTTGCGCGGGCTCGCGATCCCGTGGGAGACGCGGCTCCTCGCCGTCGTCGACGCGTACGACGCGATGCGCTCGGGGCGCCCGTACGCGGCGCCGATCTCGCACGAGGACGCGCTCGACCGGCTCAGCTCGGCGAGCGCGCTGTTCGATCCGGAGGCCGTGCACGCGCTCGCGCTGACGCTCGGCACGCACCGCGCTCCGCGCTTAAAGGCGGTCGCACCGGTTTCGTGAACCTGAACGCGCGTGCCGACGTACCGGCTCGTCGTTGAATACGACGGAAGCGCGTTCCACGGTTTGCAATACCAGCCGGTGCTGCGCACCGTCGCGGGCGCGCTCGAGGACGCGCTCTCGCGGATCTTTCACGAGCCGGTGAAGATCACCGCCGCCGGCCGTACGGATGCCGGCGTGCATGCGACCGGCCAAGTCGTCTCCTTCGCGGCCGCGCGTGATTTTCCGATCGAGCGGCTCGCGCTCGCGCTCAACGACACGACGCCGCGCGATCTCGTCGTCCGCGACGCGGCGCTGGTCGGCGAACGTTTCTCGGCGCGCTTCGACGCGCTCGAGCGCGTCTACGACTACCTGATCCTCAACCGCGGTTTTCCGTCGGCCGTGTGGCGCGCGCGCGCGTGGCACGTCCCGCGCCCGATCGACGATGCGCGCTTCCTCGCCGCCGCGCAGCCGCTGCTCGGCGAGCACGACTTCGCGACGTTCTGCGGTGAGGCGCCGGAGCACGGCGGAACGGTTCGCGAGGTGCGCGCGATCGAGCTGGCGCGGCGCGACGACGACCTGCTGCGCGTCACCGTGCGCGGCAACGCGTTCCTGCACCGGATGGTCCGCGTGATCGTCGGGACGCTGGTGTGGTCCGCGACCGGCTACCGCGACGTCGCCTTCGCCGAGCGCGCGCTCGCGGCGCGCGACCGCACCGCAGCCGGCGCGACGGCGCCCGCGCACGGGCTCTACCTCGCCGGCGTACGCTACGCCGGCTTCGACACGTACCGCCCCGTGGAGCTCGGTCCTTGAAGAGTTCCGCCGGCGATCGCGCGGACGCGGTCGCGGACCGTCTCGGCGATCCCGTCCACGCCGGCGGTCGCGTCCTTCGTCGTGCGGCTCGCCGCGGCGAGCGTCTTCGAAGCGGCGACAAGGTCGTCACACGCGGCGCGCTGGCGCGCGATCGCGTCCTCGACGCCGCTCGCGTTGCGCTGGATCGCCGCGACGATGTCGACGATCTGATGGTTCGCCGTGTTCTGCTCGTCGAGCGAGCGGACCGCGTCGTGCATCAGCCCGTTCATCTGCTCGACCGAGTTCACGATCGCGGACGCGCCGCTCGCCTGTTCGCGCGCGGCCATCGAGATCTGCTCGATCAAGCGGTTCGCCTCGCCGATCGCCGAGGAGATGTCGCCGATCGCGCGGCCCGCGACGTCGGCCATCTGCAGCCCGCCCTCCGCCTTCGCGCCGGAGCTGCTGGTCGACTTGACGACCTCGGCAGTCTTCGCCTGGATGTCCTTGACCAGGCTCGCGATCTCGCGGGTCGACTGGGCCGAGCTCTCCGCGAGCTTGCGCACTTCGTCGGCGACGACCGCAAAGCCGCGGCCGTGCTCGCCGGCACGCGCCGCTTCGATCGCGGCGTTGAGCGCGAGCAGGTTCGTCTGGTCGGCGATCGCGTCGATCACTTCGACGATCGCGCCGATCCGTTCCGAGGCGCGGCCGAGCTCCTGCATCTTCGCGACGACCGAGGTGATGTCGTTCGCGACCTCGCGCGTCGAGCGCACGAGCCGCTCGACCGCGACGCCGCCGTCCTTCGCCTTCTTGTCCGCTTCGAGCGAGAGCGTCGAGGCTTCGCGCGCGCTGCTCGCCACCTGGTTCACCGAGACGGCCAGCTCGCCGATCGCGGAGCTGACGTTGCCGACGTTGTCGGCGAGCCCGGTCATGTTGCCGGAGACCATGCTGATCGCCGTCACCGTCTCCTCGACGCTGGCCCCCGCCTGCACGACCGCGGCGGTGAGGTCGCCGACCGCGGCGTGCGCGGCCGTCTGCTCGGCGAGCGCGGCCTTGAGCGCTTCCTGGGCCGAGGTTCCGACCGCGTCGCGGGCGTTGACCGCGTCCGCGATCCGGCGCTGCCGCTCGGCCAGCTCGTCGACCGCCGGCCCGAGCGCCGCGACCGCCTCGCTGCGCCGGCGCGCGCCGATCAGCGCCTCGACCAGCCCTTCCAGGCTCTCCGATCCGGCGACGTCGAGCGCCCCGCGGAGGGTCGCGCGCTGCGCCCGCAGGCCGGCGTCGGCGCGCCGGTAGGCCAGGAAGGCGAACGCCGCAGCGACGAGCGCCGCCGCGGCGAGGAGCACGAGAAGCGAATCGAGCCAGCTCACGGACGCACCATGTCCGTCGTATCGGTTGCCGAGCGGCGCGATTTGACGGATCGCGCGAGTACCGAACGAAGATCGTACGATCGGCTGCCTGGTTGGGGCGACCGGCGCGGTTGACTTCCGGGAGCCGCGAACCGTATACTGCGTAGGTTGCCGTGGCCTCAGCTCGGGCTGAGCCTGCCGAGCAGCGTCCTTTTCGTTTCAACGGACCCCATGCGCACATATCAGCAGAAGACGGCCGAGACCAAGCACGACTGGTACATCGTCGACGCGACCGGGCAGCGGCTCGGCACGCTCGCGGTGCGGATCGCGCGCGCGCTCTCGGGCCGCGCCAAGCCGACCTGGACCCCGCACATCGACGACGGCGACCACGTCGTGGTGATCAACGCCGAGAAGGTCGAGCTGGCCCCGCGCAAGTGGACCCAGAAGGTCTACCACCGCCACTCGGGCTACCCGGGCGGGCTGCGGACCGAGACGGCGCAGCAGGTCCACGACAAACACCCCGAGCGCCTGATCGAGCGCGCCGTTCGCGGGATGCTCGCGACGAACCGCATGCGCGACGTGCAGCTCGGCCGCCTGAACGTGTACGCCGGCGCGGAGCACCCGCACGCGGCGCAAAGCCCGGAGCCGCTCGCCTGATGCAATCGACCCAACCCCAGGACTACTTCAACGGAACGGGCCGCCGCAAGCGCGGGATCGCGCGCGTGCGCCTGACCCTCGGTCAGGGCGTCATCACCGTGAACCAGAAGCCGGTCGACGAGTACTTTCCGCGGCCGTCGCTGCAGCAGATCGTGCGCCAGCCGCTCGACGTGACGCAGTCGCTCTCGCGTTTCGACGTCGACGTGAAGTGCGAAGGCGGCGGGGTCTCCGGCCAAGCCGGCGCGGTGCGCCACGGGATCGCGCGCGCGCTGGTCGAGATGGACGAGTCGCTGCGCGAACCGCTGCGCCGCAACGGGCTGCTGACCCGCGACCCGCGCGAGAAAGAGTCGAAGAAGTACGGGCGCAAAAAGGCCCGCAAGCGCTTCCAGTTCTCGAAGCGCTGACGAAGGTCGGAAGGCCCGGGTCGACGACCCGGGCCTTCTCGTTTACGAGACGGCCGAGGCGGTCGCGCTGGGGACGGGTGCCGACGTGAGCGTCATCTCGATCCCGCCCGTCCACCCGGCGACGAGGTTGTAGAGAAAGCCGCCGATGATCCCGCCGATGAAGCCGATCACGGCGTACATGATCGGGAAGATGATGATCGAGAGCCAGCCGAAATTCGCTCCGGGCGTGAGCGAGCCCATCGTGCTGCTGAAGATTCCGAAGAAGATGCCGACCAGCACGCCGATCAACGCGTACAGGACGGCGTAGACGAGCCCGAGCTGAATCGGGTTGATGTTCCGGATCCGTGTCACCATGTGAGTCGACCCTCCGGGGCGAAGCGAGCGAGGTGCTGATTGCTTTGAAGGGTCCGGCTCCCGCTCCTCCAGCTACGGGCAGCCGCCGTGCGCGGCGCACCACATCGGGATCACCGCCGGGCTGCTGATCATCGCGGCGATCGCGATCAGCGAGAAGATCACGCCGCTCGCGAGGGCGACGACGGCGGCGGTTCCGGCGCGTTCGCCGCTGCGGTCGGCGCGGCGGCGGGCTTGCAGGGCGATCGCCGTCGCGGCGGCGATCGGGTCGGGGGCGGCAGCGGCGTTCGTCATCATGCCCCTACCGTAGCCGCCGCGAGCCGCTCGCGCCGTCCGTAGTTCTACGGAATTCGAGAGGAGCGGCGTACGCATTCTGATCGACGTCATTGTCGAAGCAGCGTCCGAACATGACGGCGGACGTACCATGCGACCCGCTCGTCGCGCACGACCGTCCCGGTTGTGAGGCGTTGCGGGAGTTGGGCGTCGTCTGCGTGCGGCAGCGCGTCGTACCACGCGCGCAGCCGTCCCGCGCGGTAGAGCTTGTAAAGCTCCCGCCACACGTCGTACACGGACTCGGGGACGCGCGTATTGCGCGCGACTGCAGGTCCGCCCGTCGCAATCTTTCGCTCGAGCTGCTCGTACGAGCGATAGGGGTAGTGAAAGATGACGATCTCGTCGGTCGCAAGCGGTGGACCGAGGGACGGTGACGAGACGGAATGGTTGCCGGGGGACACCTCCGCGTCTGGGACCGCGCGGTGGACGACCTTGGGAGGCAGAGAGCGGCCCAAACCGTTCACGCTGGCGATTTCTCGGTACACCATGTCCACGAACGCGTGGCCCTGCAGCTCGTGGAGCGGCAGCATGTTCGTTCGCGGCACCACGAGGGAGCCGTATTCCGGCGGAACGCTCGCGAGCACGGATTTCAGATCGCCCTGTTCGGGCCACCACAACTCATCGGCGTCGTCGTGGAGCACCCAGTCGGCACCCATCGCCCATGCGCTGCGCGCCATCGACGTGACCCAGGCGGCCTGGTCGTAGTCATCGTCCGATTGGTCGACCAGCGTGACGTGCCCCCCGTCGACGTACGATGCGACGATCCCGCGCGTCTCGTCGATGGAGCCGTTGTCCGTCACGATGATGTGGTCGATGCCTCGCGACAGGTGGTAGTCAATGTTCGCGGCGACGATGTCCGCCAAGTCGCGGACGAGAAGCGTCATGACGAGTTTCATACCGGCCGGACCGGTTCGGCAGGCGAACGCTCAACTCCAGCATCCGGCAAGGTGCATCATCGGCGGCCGCCGTACCGCCCAAGCTTGACACCACCGGCTAGCTCGTTGCGCGCCTTCGTGGCGCGCATGATGAGCCGCATCGATGCCTCGCTCGTGCCGCTCCTTGAACCCGGCCGTCCGGTCGCGCTCGTGAACTATCCGAATCACTCCAACCCGGGTGACAATGCAATCTGGCTCGGCACGCTCGCAACGTTGCGGCGTCTTGACGTGCCGGTCGGCTACACGAGCACATGGCGGGCCTTCGACGAGGTTGCGATGCGGCGCGCGATCGGAGACGGGACGATCTTGCTGAACGGTGGCGGAAACTTCGGAGATCTCCACCAAGGTCAGCAGCAGTTGCGCGAGCACGTGCTCGCGCGCTGCACCGACCGGCCCGTGGTGCAGCTTCCGCAGAGCATCTGGTTCCGTTCCGACGACAACCGTGATGTGATGCGCCGGCTTTGCGGAGCACATCCGGCATTTTCGCTCCTGGTTCGCGAGGATCAGAGTGCGGAGCTGGCGCGCCGCTGGTTCGACGTACCAGTGATCCTTTGTCCCGACATGGCCTTCGGACTCGGCGCGATGGACCGGACCGCGCCGCCGTCCCGTTCGCTCATTGCAATCATGCGGGCGGATTCCGAATCGGTTCCCCGGGTGCTGCCGCCGGAGCTCCGGGCATCCGATTGGATCGCGGGCGACCCTGCGGCGGGGATGACGCAGTACGAGCGGCGCGTGCTGCGCGTAAACCGGGCCCTGGTCGAGCTCGCCGGCGGCGACGAACGCCGTGCGCAGCGACGCGGGCGCACGCTGTCCGCGACGTTCGAGATCCTCGCTCGCGCGTGGGTTCGCCGCGGCGTCGAGGTGGTGTCGGAGGCCGCCGCCATCATCACCGACCGCCTCCACGCGCATCTCTTCGCCATCCTGCTGGGCATCCCGCACGTCGTTCTCGACAACAGCTACGGAAAGGTTCGCTCTACCTACGAAACATGGACCGCCGAGAGCGGCCTTGCCGCCTGGGCCGACGACGCGGCTCATGCGCTGACCGCGGTCGCGGCGTTGTCTGAGGCCGCACGCACCTGAAGTTCGGGTGCGCCTATGCGACGGCGAAGATCGCGACCGGTTCGGCTTTGCCGCGAATCTTCGCGATCAGCTTCTCGCCGGCGGGTTTGCTCGGCAGGCGCTGATAGGTGCGGTCGTCGACGTACGTTCTGCCGGGCGGCGCCGCGCCTTGCAGCCGGCTGGCGAGGTTCGCGGCGTCGCCGATCACGGTGTAGTCCATCCGCCGCGGGGAGCCGATGTGGCCGGCGACCACGTCGCCGGTCGCGATCCCGATCGCGAGCTGCAGCGGCTTGCCGTCCGCTTCGATCGTCGTAGCCGCACGGTGCAGCGCCTCGGCGACGGCGAGCGCGCGCGCGGCGTCGTCCTCGCGCACTCGCGGCGGCCCGAACACGACCATCAAACCGTCGCCGTAGAACTTGTCGAGCAGCCCGTCGTGCTCGAAGACGATCTGCACGGCGGCGCTGAAGAAGCGGTTCAAGATCTCGACCACGCGCTCGGCGTCGAGCCGCTCGGCGAGCTCGGTGAAGCCGTCGATGTCGGCGAACAGCACCGTCGCGGTCGCGCGCTCCCCGCCCAGCGTCAGCCCGCCGGGCGCGCGCATCAGCTGCTCGACGACGTGCGGGGCGAGATAGCGCGCGAACGCGTCGCGAATCGCGCGCCGCTGCTCGACGTCGGCCGCATGCAGCCGCTCGAGCTTGCGGCGTTCGGTCAGGTCGGTCACCGCGATCGCCCAGCCTTGCGCGCCTTCCGTTTCGGGGAGCTCGATCGGCGCGACGCGGACTTCGAGCGCGAGCGTTCCGCGGGTCGGATGGTTCGCTTCCATCTCCGCCGGGTTCGAAGGCAGCAAGTCGTCGTTCAGCAGCGTCGTGATCCCGGGGATCAGCGCTTCGAGCGCGCGCGCCGGTTTGCCGGTCATGATCGCGCGGTCGATCCCGAACGTTTGCGCGGCCGCGTCGTTGAACGTGCTGATCGTGCCGCGCGCGTCGAGCGTGATGACGCCGTTGGTGATCGAGCCCAGCACGCGCGCCTGCAGCTGCTCGAGCCGGGTGATCTCGACCACCCGCGCGCGCAGCTCTTCGAACAAGCGCGCGTTCTCGATCGCGAGCGCAGCCTGGTTCGCGAACGCGGTCAGCAGGTCGGGATCGTGCGGTGAGAACAGCCCGGGCGCGACGCGCGAGTCGAGGTAGACGACCCCGATCGTGCGCGCCTTGATCGCGAGCGGAACGCAGATGATCGAGCGCAGCCGCAGCGCGCGCACCGAGAGGTTGACGTTGAAGCGCGGATCTTGCTGCGCGTCGGTGGTGACGATCGGCTCGCCCGTCTCGAAGACGCGCCGCACCGTCGTTTGCGAGGGGCGCATGTCGGCACCCTCGACGGTCGCGCGGTCGATCCCGTAGGTGGTGGTGAGCTGCAGCTTCCCGGCGGCGTCGGCGATCATCAGGAAGCCGCGCTCGGCGGCCATCACCTCGACCGCGGTGTCGAGGACGCTGCGCAGGACGACGTCGAGCTCCAGCGAGGAGTTGACGGTCTCGGCGACGCGGCCCAGCGTGCGCAGCTTGGCGAGCTCGCGCTCCGCGTTGGTCGCGGACGCCGCGAGGCGGCTTTGAAGCGCGGCTCGCTCCAGGGCGAGCCGTTCGTGGGCTCGCTCGGCCTCGGCCACCGCCGCGATCAGCGCCGTGTCGCCGGTCGCCGTAGCGCGCCCGCGCAACCGTGCGAGCGGGTCGGCTCCCTCGTTCTGGGCGCTCATCGCCGGTGGAGTTCCTCACTTCGCGGTAACGTTCCGCTCACACCGGATCCGGCACGATACGGCCATGACGAACGATCCGATGGCACCGACCGCGGGCGCGGCCCTCGCCGCGCGCGACCGCATCGAACAGCTCGCGCCGGCGGCGGCGCACGACGAGCGCACGACGGCGCGCCTCGCCAAAGCCGCGCTCTTCGAAGAAGCGCTCCTCGGCGCGCTGCGCGCACACTTCGCCGAGTTGCGGGGGGTGGCGAAATGAGCGAGTTCGACCTGCTCTCGACCGCCGCCGACGGGATGAGCGTGCAGCGCACGCTGCTCGACGTCGCGGCGCGCAACGTCGCGGCGGCGCAAGCCTCGACGCCGCAGCATCCCTATCCGCGGCTGGTCGCGCGCTTCGCGAGCGCCGACCCCGCCGACGCGTTTCTCGACGTTCCCGGCGAGACCGAAGACGCGGACGACGGCGGCGCGCGCACGGCGTTCGCGGGAACGGTGCGTTCCGGCGAGACCGCCGACGCGCTGACCGAGATGATCGCGGTGCTCGACGCGCAGCGCGCGTACGAAGCGAACGCCTCCGTGTTCGACGTCGGCAAGAAGCTGGCCGAACGCACGCTCGACGTGGGGCGGCTCTGATGCGCGTCGACGTGCTCGTTCCCGACACCTCGGCGCCGAGCGCGGCGCTGCGCGACGCGGCGTCCTCGAACGGCGCGCCCGGCGCGAGCGCGTTCGCGCGCCTGGTCGACGCCGCTGGGTCGATTCTCGAAACTGCGGACCGTGCCGAGGCCGCCTTCGCGGCGCATCGCGGCGGGCTGCAGGAGATGGTCGTCGAGCGCGCGCGCGCCGACGTCGCGCTGCAGATCGCGGCGACCGCGGCGCAGCGCACCGCGCAGTCGCTCTCGGCGCTGCTGGGGATGCAGCTGTAGCGATGGCGCTCGCGACGCTCCTCGCGCGGTTGCGCGGCGCGCCGCCGCGCGCGCGAGCGTTCGGCGCGCTGGCGGCCGGGCTGCTCGCGCTGTGCGGCGCGCTCGGGTTCACGCTCGCGCGCGACACCCGCGTCGCGCTGTTCGCGACGCCGCTGCGGGCCGATCAATTGGCGGAGGTCGAGCAGCGGCTCGCGGCGTGGAACGTCCCGTACGCGGCCGCGAGCGACAACGTGCGCGTGGAGAACGGCAAGCGCGGCGAGCTGCTGCTGAAGCTCGCCCTCGCCGGCGTGCCGCACCGGCACTTGGCGGGGAGCGACGAAGCACTGGCGCACGTCGGCGCGCTCACGCCGCAGGCGGTGCTCGAAGCGCAGACGCGCGACGCGCTCGCAGCCGATCTGGCGCTGGGCTTGCGCGGGCTCGACGGCGTCGCCGACGCGCGCGTCGTGATCGCGCCCTCGAGCGCGGGCGTCTACGCCGACGAGCAGCAGCGCGACGCGAGCGCCAGCGTCCGCGTCACGCTCGCCGCGGGCGCGCGGCTTCCGCCGCGCACCGTCGCGGGGATCAAGGCGTTCGTCGCCGGCGGCGTGCCGGGATTGGACGCGCAGCGCGTCACCGTGCTCGACGACCGCGGTCTCGCGCTCGACGCCGGCGCGAGCGACGACGACGCCTCGGACGTGCAGACGGCGCTGCAGAGCGCGCTCGACGCGGCGTTCGGCGCGGGCGCGACGATCGTGCGCGTCCACCGCGAGCTGCTCGGCGAACGGCGCGACGTGCGCGAGGTGCGCCGCGCGGCGCTCGGCGGCAGCATCGCGCGCGCGACCAGCGACGAGCGCTATGCCTCGAACGCGAAGAAGTACTCGAAGAACAGCGCGAGCGAAGACCGCGGCAGCGAGACGCGCGAAGAGCACCGCGTCCTCGCCGCCGACGCGACGGCGCGGCTGAGCGTCGCGGTGTTCGTCGACGCGTCACGGGGGCTCGATCTGGCGAAGATTCGCGCGCTGGCGAGCGCGGCGGCCGGCGTGCGCGCCGATCGCGGCGACGCGCTCAGCGTCGAAGCGGTCGCGTTCGCCGGGGGCGGTTCGCGGGCTGCGCGCCCGGGTCGCGCGCCCGCGTGGGCGCTTGCGTTCGCGAGCGTCGTGCCGCAGCTGCTGGCGGCGCTCGGCGTCGTGTTGGCGGCGGCGTTCGGCGCGCGGCCGCTGGCCGCGGTCGCGGCGCGCATCGCCGAGTCGGCGGCGGCGCGCAGCACCGCGCGCGAGGTCGCCGGCATTCCGCCGGCGCGCATTCGCGCCGCGTTGGACGGCGAGCCGGCGCACGTCGCCGCCGCGATCATCTCCGGGTTGCCGACGACGACCGCGGCCGCGGTGCTGGAGCTGTACGCGGCCGACGAGCGCAGCGCGATCGTGCGGCGGCTCGGCCGCGCCAACGCCGCGCTCGTTCCACCGCCGGAGGACTTGATCCGTGGCCGCTGAGTTCATCTCGCTCGCCGAGCGTCTTGCTGCCGTCGCCTCGCTTTCTTCCGGCCGCGACGCGCGCGCCGCCGATCCGGTCGCGGAGCGCGTCGAAGACGCGCCGGCACAGTCTTTCGAGCAGCCCTCGTCCGTCGCAGCGCCGGACCGCGATCACGACGTGACGGAAGCAGTGCGCGAGGCCCGGCTGTTTCGCGCGCGCGTCGCCGACGCGTTCGCGGACGCGGCGCAGCGTTTGCTGCGCGAGCTGGCGTGCGAGGTGCTCGCGCGCGAGCTGCGCCTCGCGCCGTGCGATCTCGCCGCGCTGGTGCAGCGCGTGCGCGAGCGCGTTCCGGTCGTGCGCCTGCGCGTCGCCGCGAATGATCTCGGTGCCGTCACCGGCCTTCCGGTCGTCGCGGATCCCGCGCTGCAAGCCGGCGACGCGGTCCTCGAGCTCGCCGGCGGTGCGCTCGACGCGCGGCTGGGCGTGCGGCTGGCGGCGGTGCTGGAGGCGTTCGCGTGATCGGGCGGCCCGTCGGCGCGGTCGTTGCGGCGCGCGGTCAGCTGATCGAGGCGGAGCTGCCGTTCGCGCGGGTCGGCGACGGCGTCCGCGTCTGCGCGCGCGACCGCGCGGTGAGCGCGCGCGTCGCGGCTTTGCAAGGGACGCGCGCGCTGCTCGCGCCGCTCGGCGCGCTCGACGGCGTCGCCGGCGGCGATCGCGTCGAAGCCGATCCGGCGGTCCTCGCGTTCCCTTTCGGCACGCCGCTCCTCGGCCGCGCGATCGACGCCGCCGGGAACCCGCTCGACGGCCGCCCCGTGCCGCGCGGCCGCCGCCTCGCCGTCGCCGCGCAGGCGCCGCCACTCGCCGAGCGGCGTCCGTGCACGGAGCCGTTCGTCACCGGCGTGCGCGCGATCGACGGACCGCTCGCGTTCGGGCGCGGCGCGCGGATCGGCGTGTTCGGCGCGCCGGGCGCGGGCAAGTCGTCGCTCCTCGACGCGATCGTGTGCGGCGCCGAAGCCGACGCGGTGGTCGTCGGGCTGATCGGCGAGCGCGGGCGCGAGGCCGAACGCCGGGTCGCCGCGCTCGGCGCGCGGACGACGATCGTCTGCGCGACCGGCGACCGTCCGCCGGCCGAACGCGTCCGCGCCGCGGAGGTCGCCTTCGCCCAAGCCGGCGCGCTCCGCGCTCGCGGCCTCCACGTGCTGCTGGTCGTCGACTCGCTGGCCCGGATCTGCGCCGCGGCGCGGGAGACGGCGCTCGCCGCCGGCGAGCCGGCCGGCCGGGGCGGCTACCCCCCGAGCGTCTTCGCGCTCCTCGCGCGGCTCCTCGAGCGGGCCGGCGCCGCCGCTCGCGGCACCGTCACGCTGGTCGCCACCGTCCTCTCCGACGGCCCCGACGAGCACGACCCCGTCTCCGAAGCCGCCCGCGCCGCGCTCGACGGCCACCTGGTCCTGAGCACCCGGCTGGCGCGCGCGGGCCGCTTCCCGGCGATCGACCTCGTCTGGAGCGCCAGCCGCACCCTCGCCGAGGCGGTCTCGCCGGAGCACCTCGCCGCCGCCCGCGCGCTGCGCGCCGCCGCGGCGGCGCTCGAGGAGTCGCGCGACGCGCGCGCGCTCGGGCTCGGGGCGGCCGATCCGTTCCTGGCCCGCTGCGTCGCGCTCGAAGACGCGCTGGAGGGCTTTTTGCGCCAAGGCCCCGAGCCGTCCGCGGCCCCCGAGACGCTCACGCGGATGCTCGCCCTCGCCGATAGTCTCGAATGATGGACGTCTTCGCCGACATCGCCGCGGTCCAGACCCGGATCGCGGAGATCACCGGCGCTCCCGCGCCGGGGAGCGCGCAGCCGGCTGCGGCCCCCGCGCTCGGCGCGCCGCGCTTCGCCGCGGCCCTGGCCGGCGCGCTGCGGCCGGCGAACCCGGCGCTCGGACTGCAGCCCGGCGGCGACGACGCGCCCGGGAGCGGTCAACCGCCGGCGATGGTCGCCGCACCCGTCCCGCCGGCGCAGATCGACGCGCTGGTCGAGCAGAACGCCGCCGCCTGGCAGGTCGACCCGGCACTGATCAAAGCGGTCATCGCGAACGAGTCCGGGTTCAACGCGAACGCGACCTCGAAGGTCGGCGCGCAGGGGCTCATGCAGCTCATGCCCGGGACGGCCGCCTCGCTGGGCGTCCGGGACGCGTACGATCCCGCTCAGAACGTCGCCGGCGGCGCGCGCTACCTGCGCGGCTTGCTCGACCGCTTCCACGGCGACAAACGGCTCGCGATCGCGGCGTACAACGCAGGACCCGGCGCCGTTGAGAAGTACGGTGACGTTCCGCCGTATGCCGAGACGCGCAATTACGTCCAAAACGTCCTGGCTTCGTTCGACAAGTACAGCGGCGCTCAGTAGCGCGGCGCTGTTCTCGCTCGGCCTGGTTCCGGCTGCCGCGAAGCAGGCGGCCGAGCCGAGCGTGCCGGTCGCGACGATCATCGCCGCCTACGACAAAGCGACGCACGCCGACGACGTGAAGACGTTCGCCGCCGAAGGGACGCTCAGCGGCGAAGGGCTGAGCGGAACGTACCGGATCGTCCGCGACGGAAAGAACGAGCGCGAGGACGACGTCCTCGGGCCGCGGCACGAAACCTCGCTGCGGCTCGGCGAGCGACTCTTCTTGCGCAACGCGAACGGCAACGTGCGCGAGCTTCGCGGCTACCTGCACCGCCGCGCGCTCACCGAGGAAGTAATCGACTCGGGCGAGTTCGTGCACCATCCGGAGCTGGCGCGTTTCGCCGGCTGGGGCAGCGTCGGCGGAGTGAACGCGTGGCGGCTCGAGATCAATGCGGTCGGCGGGGAGCCGGAGACGCTGTGGATCGACCCGGCGAGCGGGTTGCCGCTGCGGCTCGAGTACCTCGACGGCGACGGCCCCTCGTACGTCGACTACGCTGACTGGCGCGACGTGCAAGGCCGCAAGATCGCGTTTCGCAACACGCTCACCGACGGGGACCACCGCTTCGACACCGTGCAGCAGACGACGTCGGTGACGATCGACGCGCCGGTCGACCCGGCGGCGTTCGCGCCGCTCGCGCCGCGCCGGCTGGAAACGGACCGCGTCCACGTCGTGCCGCTGATCGAGCGCGAGGGACACGTCGGCGTCACGGTGCGGATCGCGAACAAGGACTGGTTCTTCTTGCTCGACACCGGCGCGCAGTCGATCCTGGTCGACACCGCGGTCCTCAAAGCCGCCGGCGTCGAAGGAGAGGGCGCGATGGAGGTGCGCGGCGCCGCGCGCAGCGGCGGGCTCACCGCCGCGACGCTGCCGAAGCTCGAGCTCGACGGCGCGGCGATGAACGACGTCGTCGTCTCGTCGATCGACATCGCGCACAACCTCGGCGGCGGCTTGAAGATCGACGGCATCCTCGGGTACCCGTTCTTCGCCTCGGCGGTCGTCGAGATGGACTTCGCCAAGCACGTGATGCGCTTCGGGCCGCCCGGCTCGTTCGCGCCGCAGGGAACGCCGGTCGCGCTCGACGTCGACCGCGAGCTCGCCGAGGCGACGCTGCGCGTCAACAACCGCCTCGACGCGCCGTTCATCGTCGACACCGGGAACAGCGGCGAGATGCTGCTCTACCGGCCGTTCCTCGACGCGCACCCGGGGATCGTCCCGTTCTCCGCGACGACCTCGTGGAACTACGGCTTGGGCGGCGCGAACGCGACCTACCGCACCTCGCTCGACGACCTCCACCTCGGCGGCTTCGACTTGTACCACCGCAACGTCGAGGTGGTGCTCGCGACGAGCGGCGCGTTCGCCGACCGCGTCGACGCGGGGAACGTCGGGCTCGGCGTGCTGCGCAACTTCGTGGCGACCTTCGACCTGAGCAACGCGGCGATGTATCTCGCGCCGGGCACCGCGTTCGACGACGGGCGCCGGCGCACCGCGTTACGGTGAACCCGGCGAGCCGAATCGACTCCGCGAGCGCGACGGACGCCGAGCCGCGCCCGGAGGTCGTGCCGCTGAGCGCCGGGTTTCGCCTCGGGCGCGGGGGCTGGTACGTTCTCGAAGAGGCCGCGGGCGCGGTGTTCCGGTGGGTGCGCAACGACGCCGAGATCGTCGTCACCGACGCGGGTGCGCGCAGCCTCGAGCTCGAGTTGGAGCCGGGGCCGGGGATGCGCTTCGCGCCGTTCGTCCTCAGCGTGCGCGATGAGCGCGGCGAGGAACTGCTCAGTACGCGGATCGCCTCGCGCCGGCGGCTCGAGATCGCGCTGCCGACAGGTGCTCGCGTTCCGTACGCGCTGACGCTGCACGTGGAAGGCGGCGGCGTGACCGTCGCCGGATTTACGCGCGTCTTGAACTTTCGCGTCTTTCACATCGCGCCGGCGTGATGCAAGAGCGAACGGCGGCGCTCGTCGACGCAGCGATCTGTGACGAGGACGAGATCCTCAAAACGGTCGCCGGCGAGCCGACCTCCGCGAACGGCTGGGCCGAGGCCGGCGCGTTCTACCGGGTTCCCGCGCTCTACTTCATCGGCGACAGCCGGGTCATGCCCTTCCGCAACGCGGTCTACGTCTCGCCGTACACCGCGCGCGGCTATGTGCTGCGCTCGATCCACCTGCGCTGCCTGCACGCAGGCGACTTCTACTCGGCCGAGCACGGCCTCAACGCGGCACTGATCGGAACGTTCGCCACCGATCAGGCGATGATCTCCAACGACGAAGGCGCGCACTGGACCGCGACCGCGTCGGAGGATCGCGCCGGCGCGGGCACGTCTCCGCTCGTGCTCTTCTGCGGTCCGTACGACGTGCACCGGGTTCTCCAAGAGCTCGGGCCGGGCGCTGATGTGCGTCCGTGGGACGAGCGCTCGCAACGCCACACGGTAACCGTGCCGCCTCCCTCGCGCCTCGTCGGCGCGGATGAAGTCTCGCAGCGCATCCTCGAGATGATGCAGCCGTTTGCGGAAGGGATTCGGGCGCTGCAGGCGATCGGGTTCACGCGCATCTTCGTGCACGGCGCCTACCGCTCGCGCGGCGCCGAGCGGTTTCAGGAGCGCTACGGGCAGGCGAAGTGGTTGCGCCAGTATCATCCGAACGCGCTCCTCAAGGTGACGCTGCTGCTCGACGAGGCGATGCGCCGGATCGCGCTGGAGACGTCGAGCCGCTACCTCGCAGCTCCGGTCGATGCGGACGGTCTGCTGGCGGAGGAGCTGACCTGGGACGACGTTCACTACAGCGCGCAAGGCGCGAGCGAAGTCGCGCGCTGCGTCGTCTCGGTCCTGGAGGGCGTCGTCGAATGATCGCGCGGACGAGCTTCCCCTACGACGGCGTGCCGTCGCACCGGAACTGGAATCTCGCTGTTTCGGGCGCCGCGGAGCGCGCGGCGATCGACGTGCAGGGTCCGGTCAAGTTTCGCTTCCCGCGCACGGCGTCGGTCGCATCGATGGGCAGTTGTTTCGGAAGCCGTCTCTCCGAGAGCTTGGCAGACTGCGGACTTCACTTCCCCGTCTACGAGCCCGGCGCCGAGCCGCTCGCCGCGCGGTACGGCAACGTCTACACGACACTGCAGCTCCGCCAGCTTCTCGATCGCGCGCTCGCCGTCTTCGAACCGCTCGAGCGTGCGTGGCCGACGCCCGAAGGGCGCTGGCTGGATCCGTTCCGGCCGCTGGTGGACCGGGCCGGTTTTGCGACCGTCCCCGAGCTGGAGCGCGCGCGGCGCCTGCACTTGCACGCCGTGCGGCGGATGTTCGAGGAGATCGACGTCTTCGTGTTCACGATCGGGCTGACGGAAGTATGGCGCGACGTTCGTGACGGTGCCGCGTTTCCGATTCCGCCGGGGCGCGGTCGCGGGATCTTCGACGCCGGGCGGTATGCGGCGACGAACCTCGACGTGCAGGCGAACGCCGCCGAGCTGGACGCGTTTCTCGCGCGACTGCGCGAGATCAACGCCGGCGTGCGGGTCGTGCTGACCGTCTCGCCGGTTCCGATCGCGCTGACGACCGAGCCGGTTCACGTCGCGCGCGCGTCGCTCTACAGCAAATCGGTGCTGAAGGTCGTCGCGGAAGAGGCGGCTCGGCGGCATCCCCACGTCGACTATTTCGCGTCGTACGACCTGGTGATGATGAACTTCGGCGGGGAGGCGCTTTTCGAGGACGACGCTCGGCACATTCGGCCGTTCGTCCGAGACCGCGTCGCCGCGCGGTTCGTCGAGCGCTTCTTCGAAGCGGGCTGAACCGCGCTTAGCTCAAGGGTAACAGATCGTAGATCTCCGCCCCGTAGTCCGCGAGCGGGATCGTCGCGCGAACGGAGCCGTCGAGCCCGACGTCGTGAAGCGCGCAGATTCCGGCGGGCCGCCCATCATCGCCCGGACTGAGCATCCGCCCGCTGCTGCGTGACGTGACGCGTCCGACGCTGGTGCCGACGAGCATGCGCGCGCCGCCGAGGTGCGCGGCGCCGCGCGTGTACCCGTCCAGCGCCGCGATCGGGCCGCTCACGGAACGGAAGACCTGCCGGGACGATTCGCAGAAGTAGAGCGCATTGCCGAGCGAGACGAGGCTGTGCGGATGGCCGAGGTCCTCGACCACGACGTGGCGGTTCGCCAGAACGAAGACGAAGCCGCCGCTCGCATCGCTCCAGAGATCGCTCTGCGAACGTCTCGGGCCGAACGCGCAGCCGAGCAGCGTGTCGCCGTGAACGGCGAGTGCGTTGACGTGCAGCGTGTCCCCGCCCCCCGTACCGCCCCGCCACAGCACGGTCCGAGCGCTGAAGCCGTTTCCGTCGTAGCCGTACCACACGACCTCGTCCGTTCCGCTGGATGCGACCGCCAGACCGCCGTGCCAGGCCACGATCGAGTGCGCATCGCGCGCGTTCGGGAGCGGCGCTTCGATCCGCACCGCGAGCGTGCGCGCGTCGAGAACCATGACGGACGCCTCCGGCGCCTGGCGTGCCACCATGATCTCGTCTCCCATCGCACACAGGCCGGTCGCGCCCGAACCGGACGTGATCGCGACCGGGGTGATCGCCCCGGACGTGGTGTCGACGACCAGCAGCGACGGCGCATCCTTCACGACGTTGCACAGCGAGACCAAGAAGCGTGCCGCACCGCGACTCTTCCACGAACCGGCCGAATCGAGCATCAAAAAGGCTTCGCAACGCTCGCGCTCCCGTCCCCGGCGGGAAGCGGCCGGTCGTTCCGCGCGACGTTCGGCAACAATGCCGCAACGCGGTGGTCCGCATGCGCGCGCTATGGTGGTCGCGGAGGACGGCCCACATGCATCAGACTACCGGCGTCGCGGTATTCGCGACGCACCTTTCCTGCACCGACCGGCGCGCGCTCTCGCAAGCGTGGTACAGCGCGCTGCATCTTGCCGAGCGCTCGCCGCGAACCTGCGGAGCGCGAGCTGCAGCGCGCGCGGAAAAAACGGCAGGCCGGCGAGCCGCGCACACGGCGCGTAGCTCAGCGCCGCAGCGTCCCGGCGACGGCGTCGCGCGGCGCGCATGCAAACCATTGCACGCGCCGGCGCCACGGCGAGATTCGTGCGCGCCGCAGATGGAACGGCGCGAACCGAGATACGGCCTCACGCGGTGCTCCGGGTCCGCGCCGGGATGGCGCACGCGACGCGCAGTTCCCTCGGCGTTCGCGGTGCGCGCGGCGAACGGAAGCGTTCACCTGCTCGTGCGCGAAGACGGTGCGCGAACGCGCGTCGTCGCGGCGTGCACGCCGCGGCTCCGCGAGCGCGTCGAACGCGCCCTGGCGCACGCGCGCGTCGCGCTCGCGCAGCGCGGCATCGCTGCGGAGGCGGCGTAACGTGCTCGGCGCATCACCGCTCGACGCGTACGAGCGCGTCGTCTCCCGCGCGCAGGATCTGCGCGACGCGTTCCGCGCCGGCGCGGTTCCGCTGAACGACGACGTGCGCACCCAGCCGCGCGTGACGCCTTCGAGCGATCCGCTGGGCGTCGTGCCGCCGCCCGGCGCCTGGCTCGTCACCCGCGGCGGCGACGGCGTGCGCGCCTACGAGCGCGACGGCGCGCTCTCGCTCGCCGACGGCACGCTGCGCGCGCGCAGCGGCGCCGAGGTGCTGGGCTACCCGGGCGGCGAGCCGCGCGGCGCGCTTCCCGTCCCGCTCCGCGTTCCGGCCGCCGATCTGGCCCTCGGGCGCGCGGCGGACGCGCGGGTCGAGCCGGACGGCACGGTCGCCTACGCGCGCACCGCGATCGACCCGCGCACCGGAGCGCGCTCCGCCGAGCGGGTCGTCCTCGGGCGGATCGCGCTGGCGCGCTTTCCGGCGGGGACGCAGCCGGCCCGGCTCGACGCGGTCCGGGTCGCCGCGCCCCGCGGGGTCGTCCCGCACCTGGGCGCGCCGGCCGACGGCAGCTTTGCGCCGCTCGCGACCTTCAGCCGCGACTCCGGCGCGGTCGACGTCGCGGCCGGCGTCGCGCGGCTCGACGAAGCGTACCGTGCCTTCGAGGCGCTCGGCGCGGCGGTGAAGTCGCACGCGAGCACCCAGAAGACGGCCGTGGAGCTGGTGAAATGATCGCCTCGGCGACGTTCGGCGCGGCCCACGGGCGGGTGCGGCGGCTGCGCTTCGTCCCGCGCGCCTCCGTCCCGCTCGAGGCCGCCTGCACGGTGGCGAACGGCGTGCGGGAGACGCTGCGCGAGCTGCTCGGCGCCGACTGCGAGCTCGTTCTCGGGGAGCCGGCGGCGCTCGGCGCGGGCGCGTGGTCGCTGCTCGCGCGCGAGGCGCTGCTCTTCCTGACCCGCGGCCGGCGGACCGACATCGTGCTGGTGCTGCCGCAGAGCGACGCGCGGCGGCTGGTGCTGCGGGCGTTCGGGGAGGGCGAGGCGCTTCCCGACGGCGCCTGCTCGGCGTTGGAGCTCCACGCGCTGGAGCGCATCGCGGCGCGCTGCGCGGCGGCGTTCGACCCGCTGTGCGCCGAGCGGCGCGGCGGCTCGCGGCCCGTCGGAATACACGAGGTTCCGGCGTGCGCCGCCTACTTCGATCTGCGCGTCCACGCGCCGCTCGCGCTGACGCTCGGCATCGGGATCGTCCGGGAGCTGCCGGAGCCCGGCCCGGTCGCGCTCATCTCCCCGCGCGCGCTCGACCCGGTCGAGGTCGAGGCGCGCGCGGTCTTCGCGGAAGGCATGATCGCTGCCGCCGAGTTCGTCAGGATGCGGCCCGGAACCGTCGTCAAGCTGGACACCAAGGTCGGTGCGCCCGCATCCTTGAATGTCGGGGAAAGACGTCTTGCAGCAGGCGTCGCCGGCGTCGTCGCGGCGCGGACCGCCTTCCTCGTCCACGACGCCGCATTCGGAGCCGCTCCCGCATCATGATGACCGAGCAAGGCAAGAACCTCGACCTGTTGATGAACGTGCCGCTCAAGGTCACGGCGGAGCTCGGCACGTGCAAGATGCTGGTGCGCGACATCCTCAAGCTCGGCACCGGCTCGATCGTCGAGCTCGACCGGCTCGCCGGCGGACCGGTCGACCTGCTGGTCAACGACCGGCTGGTCGCGCGGGGCGAGGTCGTCGCGATCGACGAGAACTTCGGCGTCCGCATCACCGAGCTGATCGAAAAACCGTAACACCGCGGCCGCCGTGCGGTCCGCGCGCGAGCGTAGGCTCATCGCATGGACGACCTGCTTCGCATCGCCGGCCACGGCCATGCGCACTCCGCGCTTCCGCTCGACGTGCTGGCGGTGCTCACCCTGCTCTCGCTCGCGCCGTTCGTGCTGGTTCTCTCCACCTCGTTCGTGCGCATCGTCGTCGTGCTCTCGCTGGTCCGCTCGGCGCTCGGGGCCGCGACGCTGCCGCCGAACACGGTCCTCACCGGGCTCGCGCTGACCCTCACCTGCGTGGTGATGGCGCCGACCTTCGAGGAGCTGCAGCGTGAGGCGATCCGTCCCTACGCGGCCGGAACGCTGACGCAGTCGGCGTTTCTCGACCGCGCGAGCCGGCCGCTGCGCACGTTCATGGAGCGCCAGACGAAGGCGCGGGATCTCGCCGTGTTCGCGCGCATCGCGCGCCGCCCGCTCGACGAGCCGGTGCAGGACGCGCCGCTGAGCGTGCTGATCCCGGCCTTCGTCGTCGGCGAGCTGCGCGCGGCGTTCGCGATCGGCTTGGCGCTCTATCTCCCGTTCGTCGCGATCGACCTCGCGGTCGCCGCGATCCTGATGGGCGTCGGGATGGTCATGCTGAGCCCGCCGGTGATCTCGCTGCCGTGCAAGCTGCTGTTGTTCGTCATGGTCGACGGCTGGGCGCTGGTGTGCAACGGCGTCGTCCAAAGCTTTCGGTGAGACGGCGCTCCGCCCTCGGCTCCGCGTAACGACATGCCGGCGTCAGTACCGTTGCGCTCAGCGCAGGGACTCGATCATCGCGTGGAACGGTTCTGCGTCGAACGCCGTGTAGTACAGATCGATTCCGCGCTTCGCCGTCACGCCCGATGAGGCGAAGACCGTGTGCCGGAAATCGCCCGGGGGCTGGGGCGCGCTGATGAGCGGCTCTTCGCAACGGTCGACGACGCGCGCGTAGTCTTCGTCGAACGCGGCCCAGCCGATGCACCAATAGCCGCGTTGATCGGCACCGTTGTAGAACATCGTCGGCGCTCCGCCGATCGTGACGACCGGGCCGGTGCTCAAGTGCCAGGAGTCAAAGCGATGTGCGCGCAGCGGCAGCGGCTCGCGCGCATACTGCCACGGCCCGCTCAAACGATCGCCGAGTGCCGTGCCGATCAGCGAGTGCCCGTCGCGCGAAAACTCGAAGAACAGGACCCAGCGGCCGTCGGGACGGCGAACCAGCGTCGCCTCTTTCGGGTTTTCGTGTGCGCCGTCGGCGGGTAAGACCGCGCCGCGCTTCTCGAGCTCCTCGACCGTTCGGCCGGCAGCCAGCAGCAGCGTGCTGCGCCCGGCCTCGTTGCTCCAACCCGAATAGAACACGTACAGCGCTTCGTCGTCTACGCACACGGTGGGATCTTCGCAGCCGCCGGCGTCCTGCGGGACCGAGGGCGCGATGACGGGGGTCGCGTTCATCCGGAAATGCCGCCCGTCGCCCGTCCCGTGGAAGATCGCGGAGACCTTCTTCACCGGATTGCGTTCCTTCGGAACGCCGCGCACGAGGATCTCGAAAGCGTTCGCGCCGGGCCAGACGTACGGGCTCAGGACGTACATCCGCGCGAGATCGTGATCGCGCTCGAGCCCCAGCGGCTCGCTATGCACCCTGGCCTTGGTTGAGCATCAAGCCGCCGTCGATCACGAACGTCGCTCCGGTGACGTAGCTCGCGTCGTCGGAGGCCAGATAAACCGCCATTCGACCGACCTCCCACGGTTCGGCGGCTCGTTTCATCGGGATGGACTTCACCTGCTCCTGGTAGACCTTCGGATCGTCGATCGCGTCTGATTGAACGGCGTGAGGACCATCCCGGGCGCGATCGCGTTGACGGTCACGTGCCGTTCGGCGAGCTCGAGCGCGAGCGTCGTGGTCAGGTTGCGGATTCCGCCTTTCGACGCGTCGTAGTCCGCGGCGCCGGCGCGCGGGATCTCCTGGTGGACCGAGATGATGTTGATGATGCGCGCACTGGGCGCACCGTCTTTTTTCAGCTCCCGAACGAACCGGCGGCAACACAGGAACGCGCCGGTCAGATTCGTCCGGATCGCTTTCTCCCACGTCTCGACCGGCATCTCGGCGACCGGCTGGCCCGACGCATCGATGCCGGCATTGTTGATCAAGATGGTGGGGCTGCCGAGCTGCGCGATGCAGGCGTCGAACAGCTTGTCGACCTCCGCGGCCTGCGTGATGTCGGCCTGCACGACGATCGCTCTCCCACCGGCGGCCTCGACCTGCGAGCGCGTCGACTCCGCGCCGGTGCGATCCTCGAGATAGTTGATCGCGACCGCCGCCCCTTCATGAGCGAACTCCACCGCCGTCGCCTGCCCGATCCCCGAGTCGGCGCCGGTAATGACCGCGACGTGGCGGCCGAGTCTCTTTTCACCGTTCATGGCGCACCTCACGCTGCTTCGATCGCTGAACCACCATCGTTCCCGCGGATCGGGATGCGGAAGCAGGGGAGCGACTTGTGGACGCCGCGGCGGTGACGGGGACGGACGCGCAGAACCGGTGCCGGGTGCGCATATCCGAAAAGCTCCGGACCCGGCGGCCGTTCTTTTCGTTCGAGTTCTTCCCGCCGCGGGACGAGGCGGTGGAGCGCAGCCTCTTCGAGACGATCGAGGCGCTCAAGCCGCTCGACCCGGGCTTCGTCTCGATCACCTACGGCGCGGGCGGCTCGACGCGCACGCGCACGGTCGAGCTGGCGAAGCGGCTGCGCGGCGAGATCGGGTTCGACGTGATGGCGCACGTCACGTGCGCCGGCGCGACCGCCGGCGAGCTGCGCGAATTGCTGACCGACCTGCGCCGCGGCGGGATCGAGAACATCATGGCGCTGCGCGGCGACCCGCCGCGCGGCACGGGCACGTTCATCGTCACCGAAGGCGGGTTTCGCTACGCGAGCGACTTGATCGCGTTGCTCAAGGCGGAGTTCTCGTTCTGCGTCGGCGGTGCGGCGTATCCCGAGAAGCATCCGGAGGCGCCGAGCTTCGACGCCGACCTCGCCGCGCTCTCGGCGAAGGTCCGCGCCGGCGCGGAGTTCTTGGTGACGCAGCTGTTCTTCGACAACGCGCGGTACGTGGAGTTCGTCGAGCGCGCGCGTCAATGGGGGATCACGGTGCCGATCTTGCCGGGAATCATGCCGATCACCAACTACGCGCAGATCGACCGCTTCACCCGGGGCTGCGGCGCGACGATTCCGCCCAGCCTGCGCGCCGAGCTCGAAGCGCGGCGCGACGACGCCGACGCGGTCGTCGACCTCGGCGTCGCCTACATGACGCTGCAAGTCGCCGACCTGCTCGCGCGCGGAGCGCCCGGCGTCCACTTCTACACCCTGAACCGCTCCCCGGCCACCCGCGCCGTCGTCTCCGCGCTGCTGGCTGCCCGCCGCGCCTGGTAAGGTTCACGGCGAAAGCCACTGTGGCCGGTGGAGCGCAAGAAGAAAGCAAAATAGACTCACTGCCGTGACGCGGCGGTAACATCCGCCCGGCATCATGGGCGCATGGATGCGTTTGACGGGCTTTTGCGGGAGGCGCTGGTCGTCACGGCGGTGCTGACGCTGCCGGTGCTGATCGCCGCGACGCTGGTCGGCACGGCGGTCGCGGTGCTGCAAGCGGCGACCCAGGTTCAGGAACAGACCCTGACGATGCTCCCGAAGATCCTGGCGGTCGGCGTCGTGCTGCTGGTCGGCGGGCGGTTCGGGCTCGCGTTGTGCGCGCAGCTGCTGTACGAGATCGTGGCGCGGATTCCGCTGCTGGTGCGCGGGTGACGCAGACGGCGCTGCTGGTGTTCGCGCGCGCGGCCGGGTTGATGTCGCGCGCGCCGGCGTTTTCGCATCCCTCGGTGCCGCCTATCGTGCGCGCCGGGCTTGCGATGGCGCTCGCGTTTGCCGTCGCACCGCTGGTGCCGGCGAGCCGGCAGCTCGATCTCGCGGCGTTTGCGTTCGCGCTGGCCGGCGACTTCGTGGTCGGCGCGGCGATCGGGTTCGGCGCGGCGCTGCTCTACGACGGCGCGTACTACGCCGGGCGCACGATCGACGACTACCTGGGCGTGCGCGGAAGCGTTCCGGGCGCGAACGTCACCAGCGCGCAAGCGTTCGGGCGGCTATGGTCCGCGTCGTTTCTGGCGGCGTTCGTGCTGCTCGACGGCTGGGCTCCGGTGGTGGGAGCGTTCGCCGAATCGTTCGCGCACGTCGCGTCGGGAGCGTTCGTTGCGCCGGCCGCCTGGGAGCGTTTCGCGCTCGCGCTTCCGGAAACGATCCTGCGGGCAGCGTTTGCGGTCGCGGCGCCGGCGGTCGCGGTGGCTGCGGCATTGCAGCTCGCGTTCGGAGCGGTCGCGCGGGTCGTGCCGCGGTTCTCCAGCTTCACGCTCGCGTTTCCGGCGGTGTTCGCGGCGGCGCTCGTCGTTACCGTGATCGCCGTTCCGCTGCTTGCGCCTGCGGGAGCCCGGCCGTGGCTCGTCGTGCCGTGGAGCGGCGCGCGATGAACGCGGAAGAGAAGCGCTTCGATGCGACGCCGGCTCGCCGCGAGCGCGCGAAACGCGAAGGAAACGCTGCCCGCTCGAGCGAGGTGAACGCAATGGCCGCGTTCGGCGCTGCGGTGCCGGCTGCCGCGGCGGCGATCCCGTTCATCGCGGCGGGCGCCGTCGTCGCGCTCGCCGCCGCTACGTCGCACGCCGGGTCCGATCCACGCGGCCTCGCCGCGCCTGCGATGCGCGTGTCGTTTTCCGCGCTCGCGGTCGTTGCGCTGGGTGCGCTGGTTCCGGCCGCTACGGCTGCCGGCGCCGGCACGCTCGCCGCACTCGCGCAAAGAGGCGGGCTGCACTTCTCAGGATTGCACCTCGAGGCCAAACGGCTCGATCCGTTCGCCGGGCTGAAGCGGATGTGCGGCGCGGAGACCGCCGTCGGGATCGCGCGCGCCGGCCTTGCACTCGTCGCCACGGCGCTCGCGCTGCTGCCGCTCGCGCGCGACATCGTCGGCGCCGGACCGGCGCTCGGCGCGCCGCGCGCTGCCGCGACGGCGCTGAGCGCGCCGGGTGCGGCGGCCTCGCTGGTCGCGTTCGCCGCGCTGCGCGCCTGTCTGGCGGCATGGTGCGTCGGCGCGGTGTTCGCGCTGGCGGACTACGTGCTGGTGAGGCGGCGCTGGCTGCGCGGGCTGAAGATGTCGTTCGAGGAGCTCAAGCGCGACGCCAAGGAGAACGAAGGCGACCCGCAGGCGCGCGCGCGGCGCAAGAGCGCGCACCGCACGATCGTCCGCGGCGCGGTCGGCCGCACGCGCGAAGCCTCGTTCGTCGTCGTCAACCCGCAGCACGTCGCGGTCGCGTTGCGCTACGCGCCGCCGGACGTGCCCGTTCCGGAGATTCTGGTGCGCGCGCTCGACGAGGCAGCGCTGCGCGTCAAAGCGCTCGCGCGCGAGTGCGGCATCCCGCTCGTCGAGGACGTCGCGCTGGCGCGGCTCCTCTACGCGCACGGCGAGAGCGGTCGCGCGATCCCGCCCGACGCGTACGTCGCGGTGGCGCAGATCGTCGCCGCGCTGGCGCGCGAAGGCGTGCTCGCGTGACGTCCAAGCTCACCACGGCGTTTGCGGTTGCCGTGCTGTGCGTCGTCGCAATCCTCATCGTCCCGCTGCCGCCGCCGCTGCTCGACGCGCTGCTCGCGCTGAACGTCTTCGGCTCGGCGCTGGTGCTGCTGATCAGCTTGCGGGTCGAAGAGCCCCTTGAGTTCTCGGCCTTCGCGCCCTCTCTGTTGCTCGCGACGCTGTTCCGGCTGGCGCTCGACGTCAGCGCGACGCGGCTCATTCTCACCCAAGGGCACGATCCCGGCGGCGCCGGCGCGCTGATCCCGGCTTTCGGCCAGTTCGTGGTGCGCGGCAACGTCGTCGTCGGCCTTATCGTGTTCGCGATACTTATTTTGATCCAATTCGTGGTCATAGCCAGCGGAGCGCAACGCGTCGCCGAAGTGTGCGCGCGCTTCACGCTCGACGCGATGCCGGGCAAGCAGATGGCGATCGACGCCGACCTGCACGCCGGGATGCTCGACGCCGAGCTGGCGCGGCGCAAGCGCGCCCGCGTTCAGCGCGAGGCGGACTTCTACGCGGCGATGGACGGAGCGGGAAAGTTCGTCAAAGGCGACGCCGTCGCGGCGCTCGTCATCGTCGTGCTGAACCTGCTCGGCGGCGTGCTGGTCGGAACGCTCTACCACGGGATGGCGCCGCTCGAAGCGGTCGAGACGTTCGCGATCCTCTCGATCGGCAACGCGCTGCTCACGACGCTCCCGGCGTTCCTCATCTCGACCGCGATGGGGCTGATGGTGACGCGCGTCGCGGGCGACGGTGCGCTCGGCGTGGATCTCGCCGCGCAGCTCCTGGCGCGCCCCGACGTGCTGCGCGTCGCGGCGATGCTCGTCTTCGCGCTGGCCTTCGTGCCCTCGTTTCCCGGCCCGCTCTTCGCCTCGCTGGGGATCGTCGCGTTCGGCGGCGCGCTGCTCGCCGAGCGCCGCAAGCGCTTCGCCGACGCGCAGCTGCGCGCCGTGCACGAGCAGCGCCGGCGCGAAGCGGTGCGGCGGCCGGAGACCGCCTTCGCGCTGGTCGGCGTCGACGCGCTCTCGATCGACGTCGGCGCGGAGCTCTATGCGCTGCTCGCGCCGCCGAACTCCGAAGCGCTGCTCGACCGCGTCGCCGACGTGCGCCGCGCGCTCGCCGCCGAAACGGGAATCGTCATCCCCGGCGTGCGGCTGCGCGACGATCCGCTGCGCGACCCGCGCACGTACGCGATCCGCGTGCGCGACCGCGTCGCCGGCGAAGGGATGGTGCGCCTCGACGTGCTGCTCGCGGTCGGTGCGAGCGAGGTGCTCGAACGCGTCGGCGGCGAGCCGACCACGGAACCGGTCTACGGTCTCGCGGCACGCTGGATCCCGTACGCCGAGCGGGAGCGCGCGCAACGCGCCGGCGCGCTGACGTTCGACGCGATCTCGATCCTCGGCTCGCACCTCGCCGAGCTCGCGCGCGCGCACGCCGCCGAGCTGTTCGGCCGGCAAGAGTTTCAGACGCTCGTCGAGCACCTGCGCGCGTCGGTGCCCTCGGTGGTGAAGGACGTCGGCGGCGATTCGCTTCCCGTCGCGCTCGCGCATCGCGCCTTCGTGCACCTACTGCGCGAGCGCGCCTGGCCGCGCGATCCGGTCGCGGTGTTCGAAGCGTTCGCCGACGCCGCGCCGGCGGCACGCGACCCGCGCGAGCTGGCCGAAGCGGCGCGCCGCGCGATCGTCCCGCAGCAGCTCCGCCGCGACGGCGTCACGCGCTTGCGCCCGCTGATCCTCGCGCCGGCGTTCGAGGCCGAGCTCGCGCGCATGTGGTCGCACGACGGCGGGCTCGCGCCCGACCCGAGCACGGCGCTCGCCCTGCGCGAGTCGGTTGCGCGCTACGCCGCCGACCCGGCCTGCGCGCCGCACGCCATCGTCGTCACCGCGCCGCTGCGCCCGCTGCTCGCGGAGCTCATCGAGCGGACGGCGCCCGGCGTCGCGGTCTACGCGTTCGCCGAGCTGCCGCCCGAGATCAGCCTCGAACCGGCCGGGGTCGTCGACGGCCCGCCGGCGGTCGCGCTCCGTTGAACCGCGAGGTCAGCCGCAGCCGCAGACCCAGTGGCCGTTTACGAAACGGCAGATGAGCGGACACGCCGCCGCCGGCTGAGGCGGTGAGGCGTACGTGAACAGAAGCGCCGCGGCAAGCGCGCCGAGAAGCAGCCGTTTCATGACGGTCACGCCTTCACGCAGAAGCAGCCGTATTTGTTGCAGCGATACACGTAGCCGGGCTGACACGTGATGAACGACGTTGCCGGCGTGAACGCTGCGGAGCGCGGCTGCGCGCCGGTACCGGGTGTCGCGGCGAGCACTGCCGCCGCCAGAAAGAGAGCGCCTGCGATACGTTTCCCGAGCATAGTCGACATTCGAACCTCCAATCGGTGAATACGGCGGTTAGCCCGCGTCTGGAAAGTGTAGTCCTCGAGTCCGCGCGAGGCAACAGGCGGCGCGCCGCCGGCTCGCTGGCGCGCCGCTCGGCTCGGCGTTCAGGTTGCGCTGAGCGCCGCGAGCAGCACGTCGGCGGCGCTTCGCGCGGCGCGCATCGCGTCGTCGTGGTGCGCTTGTGCCTGCGCGATGTCGGCGGCGCAGAACGGGCAGGCCGGCGTTCCGGCGAAGACGTGGCGGAAGCAGCTGTAGCAGACGATCAGCTCGCCGCTCGCACCCGCGTCGCGCGGCGTAAGGTCGAGCGGGACGACGTCCGCGGGACGGCCGTCGCTCGTCTCGACGACGATTTCGAACAGCCCGAAGTCGAACGAAGTCCCCGGCGCAGCCGCGACCTGGCGCACCGATTCGCGCAAGCCTTGCCGCGCGAGCTCTTCCGCACGGTGGTGGCAGTACGGGTTCTCGCCGGGCTTGCCGAACATGCTGTGCGACATCCAGGTGCAGCCCGCGCGGCAGACGCTGGCATAGTAGCACGACTTGCAGAAGCCCCAGTTCGCGCTCTCGCCGCGCGCGAACGCGATCTGCGGCGCGGTGTTCCAGATCGTCGTCAGATCGATCTCGTGCGTGTTGCCGCCCACGTAGCCGTCGGTCGGCAGCGACGGACAGCCTTTCACGTTGCCGTCCGCTTCGATGCCCATCACGTTTTGGCCGCCCGGACAGCCGGCGTAGTGAACGCTCTCCAAACCGGTGCCGCGCAGCCGTCCTTCGTACGGGCCGAAGTAGCCGATGTTGTTCGCCGGCTGCATCAGCACGCCGTGGTCGTGCGCGCGGCGCTGCAGGGCGGCCAGCTTCGGCATCAGCTCCAGCATCTGGTGCGGCTGCAGCATCATCGCCCAGTTCTCGCTGGCGCGTCCCATCGGAACGGTGAGCGCGATCTGCCACGCTTGGGCGCCGGCGTCGATGAGCACGTCCAGGATCGCGTCGAGCTGCTCGAACGACCGCTTCGTGATCGCGGTGTTGGCGCCGGCCGGGATGCCGTGCGCGCGCAAGCGCTTCAGCGAGGCGACGGCGGCGTCGAACGAGCCGGGGACGCCGCGCAGCGCGTCGTGCACCTCGCGCAGCCCGTCGATCGAGATCCCGGCCGCCTTCAAGCCCGCCGCTTTCGCGGCGCGAACGCGCTCTTCGGTGAGATTGCGCCCGCCGCTCTGCAGCGTGCACTCGATCCCGGCCGCGGTGATCGCGGCGATGATCTGCGCGAAGTCCCTGCGCAGGTACGCCTCGCCGCCGATCAGCGTGATCTCGCGCGTGCCGAGCGCGGCGAGCTGCGCGACGACGTCGAGACACTCCGCCGTCGTCAGCTCGTGCGGGCGTTTGCGGCCGGCGCGCGAGCCGCAGTGCCCGCACTTCAGGTCGCACGCCAGCGTGATCTCCCACACCACGTGCACCGGGCGGTGCGCCGCGCGGTCGAGATCGGTGACGTACCGATTCGGCTTCGGCGCACCACCCGTGTCGCGCATCGCCGCTATCCGGCTTTGTTGAGCGCAGCCTCGAGCTCTTTGAGCGCGTCTTCGACTTCCTTGACTTTCTCCTGGGACGCGCCTTCCTTTTTCTGCAGCGCCGCGCGGGCCTCGGCGGCGATCTTGCGCATCTCTTCCTTGTCGCCGCGCTTGATGCAATCGTGGATGATCACGCCGTAGAACGCATGGATCGGCCGCCCGTCGCCGCCGTAGCCGCCACCTGACTGATATGACATGAGCTCGTCCTTCCCGGAGGTCGAGAGGTAGTAGGGGAGGCTCGCTTTACCAGGCATTCCGGTCGGCTTCCTGCAACCGCAGCAAGGCCGAGCCGGCGGCCATGCGGATCGTGCGGCCGTTACCGGGCGGGCAGCCGCTCGAGCGCCGACAGGCGCACCAACAGGAGCTGCGCCGCCGCGCGGGCTTCGGCCAGCACCGCGGCATGGCGCTCGCGCGCCGCCTCGACGCCGGCGCCGCAGAACGGGCACTCCGTGGTGCCCGCAAAGACGTGCCGCCGGCAGCCGTAGCAGACGACGAGCCGCTCGCGATTCGCGTTCGCGTCACGCGGCGTCGAGTCGGTTGCCTCGACCGCGCTCGCGGCGCCGTCGCGCGTCTCGACGATCAGCTCGAAGCGGCCGTGGTCGAACGGCGTGCCGGGCGCCGCTGCGACCTGGCGGATCCGCTCGCGCAGCCCTTGCCGCTCCAGCTCGAGCGCGCGGTGGTGGCAGAACGGGTTGTTGCCGGGTTTTCCGAGCAGGCTGTGCGCCATCCAGGTGCAGCCGCCGCGGCAGACGTCCTGGTAATAGCAGCTCTTGCAGAATCCCCACTGCGGCTCGCGGCGCTCGCGCGAGAACGAGAGCTCAGGCGTCTCGAGCCAGATCGTCGTGAGATCGAACTCGCGCACGTTGCCGCCGGCGTACGCGTCGGTCGGCAGCGAGGGACAGCCTTTCACCGTCCCGTCGGCCTCGATCCCGATCGTGTTCTGCCCTCCGAGACAGCCTTCGTAGTGAACCGCTTCGAAGCCGTTTCCGCGCAGCTCGCCTTCGTGCGGGCCGAAGTAGCCGACGTTGTTGCCAATCTGCAGCAGCACGCCGCTGCGCGCAGCGCGCTCGAAGAGCGCGGCGAGCTTCGGCAGCACCTCGAGCATCTGGTACGGCTGAAGGATCATCTCGGGGTGATCGCCGGCGCGCCCCATCGGAACCGTGAGCTGCAGCTGCCAGTTCTTCGCGCCCGCCGCGATGACGACGTCGAGCACGTCGTCGAGCTCCTCCAAGACGTGCGCGGTGATCTGCGTGTTCACGCTGGTCGGAAGACCGTGCTCGCGCAGGCGGTGCAGCGCAGCGACCGCAGCGTCGAACGAGCCGCGCACGCCGCGCAGCTCGTCGTGCAGCGCGCGCGTTCCGTCGAGCGAGATGCCGGCCGCGGTCAAGCCCGCTTCGACGGCGGCGGCGATCCGCGCGTCGTTCAGGTTGCGCCCGCCGCTCTGCAGCGTGCACTGCATCCCGGCGGCGCGGACGGCGGCGATGATCTGCGCGAAGTCGCGGCGCAGGTACGCTTCGCCGCCGATCAGCGTGACCTCGCGCGTCCCCAGCGCCGCCAGCTCGGCGACGACCTGCAGGCACTCCTCGGTCGAAAGCTCTTTCGCGCGCGCTTTGCCGGCGCGCGAGCCGCAGTGCCCGCATTTCAGATCGCACGCGAGCGTGATCTCCCAGACGGCGTGCACCGGCCGGGACGCGGACCGGTCGAGCCGCGTGAGGAAGCGGTTCGGCCGGTCCCTCACCGTCAGCTTTGTTCCGGCGGTTGCTGCGCCTTCGAGGCCCGCAGCTCGTTGATCTTTCCTTCGAGGTGGGTGAGCGCTTCGCGAACCTCGACGACTTCGTGCGACGCGCACTCGCGGAAATGCGTCGCCGCCGACGAGGTCGACTCCGAAATCTGCACGCCTTCTTGCGCGGCGCTGCGCGCGATCGCGTGCCGCGCGGCGTCGGCAATGTGCTCCATCTCTTGCAGGTCGCCGCGTTTGGCGGCATCCCAGATCGCCGGCCCGTAGGGCGGCAGCGGTCCGCGGTCGGTGTTCTCAGCCATTCACAGTTCCTCGCTGGCGCGAAGAAGCGCCTCGGTTCGAAGCGCCTCGGAGAAGTGTGTCACCTATGGTAGCAAGAGAGCCGTGCAGGGGCAAGCACGCCTGGATTTCCCGCGGGGGGTCTGGTTCCGTGCTTCAGAGGATGCGTCCCGAAAGCCGACGTGAAGGCAAGCGGGACATGGAACGCATGGGTGCCGTACGAGCCCTATTCGGTCCAACGCTAGGCCATAACAGCATGCTGCACACCGCCTAGCAGGGCAGGAGGACCTCGGGTGGCTCGCCCGTAATGCCCTGCGTCCCAGGCCGTGAACTCGGCCGGAGGGGGTGAGATCATGCGCATGGTCGATGCGTCGGCGCGCGGTCGCCGAGTGCGGTTCGCACTTCAACGGCGGCTGTCGACCGTCGAAGCGTACGATGGGAAGACCGACGCATCGGACGGTGAAGCGGCCGATGCCTGCCGCGTACCTGTCCCGTAGGATACCGAATAAAGGCTTGCGCGCCGCGCAGCTTCTCGGGCGCGTGCGCTAGTAAGGGAGGCCCAAATGTTGCCCATGACGCCACCTGCGATCGTTGCACAGGCAGCGAAGGCAGGTGTACCACACCGCCTCATAGTTCTTCAACCGGAGCAACCCTATACCGTGACAACCGGAGACGTCATTGAAATCCCTCTCTTTGATGGCAACATCGATCCGAGCACAGTCTCGCGTCGTGAGCTGCGGCCACTCGGCATGGTGAAATTGCCGTTGGAGACGTATGCAATTGGAAACGCCAAGACGAGCTCACATCGTGGAGCGGCATTTCTCGTCGTCGGGAGACCGACAGCGAGCTTTGAAACTCTAGGCGTCGTGTTAAAGATGCCCCAACTCAAGATCGCGAGCGCAAGTCAGCGTTACCTGCATTTCATGTACCGAGTGGTGAAAACCGAGCCTCCGCGACTCGGCGCGAGCAAAGGTGGGAATTTGGCAACGCCGTCCGCGTCCGACAGCTGGTGTCTCGCAGAGAAGCAGCAATGGATGTTTCGAAAACAGAACTTCAGCTTGGACGATGCTTCCATTCGAGCGGCATATCACGAAGAGGGATGCGACCGCCTCGGGCGGATCGATTTGATTCCGAGCAAAGGTGGGAATTCGGCAACGCCGTCCCGCGCGTCCGACAGCTGGTGTCTCGCAGAGAAGCAGCAATGGGCGTTTCGAAAACAGAACTTCAACGTCGACGACAAATCCATTCGAGCGGCGTATCACGAACAGAGATGCGACCGTCTCGGACCGATCGATCGCTAGATTAGGCGATTTTCCGCTAAGCCTCCTGAGCGATCGGCTTCCGTCCAAGCGAGACCGCCACGACACGAGCTTGCTCGTTCTGCCCATGAAGCGATCTTAGCTCGGAGACAGCCCCGATTCCAACGTGACCACCACCGGACTTCCTGGTGACCGAGGCGCACTTTCGCCTGGGGTGACGCTGCGCGCAACTCGGCTCGGCTGCGGTGGTATGAGGCCAGCGTGAACGCGCTGCCGGAAGAAGCGGAATCGTTGGTCGCGCGGATCGAGGCGATGCTCGCCCAAGCCGAGCCGCTCTTGGCCGCAGGCGGGAGCGACGAGGCCGCGTACGCGCTGCGCGAGACCGAGCGGCGCTATCTTCCCGACACGCTGAAGGCGTACGAAGACATCCCGCCCGCGCGGCGCGACGCGACCGCGCAAACGATGCTCGTCGAGCAGCTGCGGCTGCTGGAGCGCGCGACCGCGCAGCGCCTCGCCGCGCTCAGCGAGAGCGCCGAGACGGCACTGGCGGCGAACGCCGCCTTTTTGACGGAGCGGTTCGGCGCGCTCGAGACGCTCCCCGAGGCGCCGCCGGTCGAGGTCGTCGACCCCGCGAGCGCGCCGCCGGCGGCGCTCGTCCGGCGGCTGCTGGAGCGGCTCGAAGCCGAAGCCGGGCCCGAGCCGGCCGCGATCCTGGAGCACGCCGCGCTGCGGCTCGCGGAGGCGTTTCCCGCCATCGTGACGGTCCAGCGCGCGGGTTTTTTGGGCCGCGGTCCGGTCGAGCAGGTCGCGCTGGACGTCCCGCGCCGCGACGACTTGCTGCGCTACGCGCTGGTGCGCACGCGCCAGGGTCACGTCGAGGCGACGGTGACGCGGTACCTGCGCGGGATCAAGAACAAGACCGTGGTCGTCGACGTCGGCGAGTGGACCCACGGTCTCATCACCGACCTCGCCGCGTACGTCGAGCGCGAGCGCGCGGCGCGCGAGGTTCTCACCCGCCTCTTCAGGAGTGCACGATGAGCTTTTTCGGAATCGGACAAGGTCGCAACCAGCAGCAGTCGGACGTGCGAACGACCCAGGGCGGCGTCCCGCTCGACGCGGTCTCGCGCCTGCGGCGGATGCGCGGCGAAGGCGGTCCGCCGCTCTTCACCAGCGACCTCTCCGTCTCGGAGTTCGTGCTCCTGGAGCAGCTCGGCTGGCGGCCGCTGGGGCTCGTCCTCGGCAGCTCGATCTACCACGTCGGAATTCAGTACGGCAACTTTTATCAGAACCAGGAGCTGCAGTACCTGAGCGCGGCGATGTACGAGGCGCGCGAGCTGGCGATGTCGCGGATGGAAGAAGAGGCCGACGTGCTCGGCGCCGACGGCGTCGTCGGCGTGCGGCTCGAGGTCGGCGGCTACGACTGGGCCGAGAACGCGCTGGAGTTCACCGCGCTCGGGACGGCGGTCAAAGCACCGGTCAGCGATACCGCGTGGCGCACGCGCGACAACAAGCCGTTCACCAGCGACTTCTCCGTGCAGGATTTCTACAAGCTGGTCAGCTCGACCGGCTACGTGCCGCGCGAGCTCGTGCTCGGCAACTGCGTGTACCACATCGCGCACCAAGGCTTCGTGCAGCAGATGCGCAACATCGGCGCCAACGTCGAGCTGAACAACTACACCGAAGCGATCTACGAGGCGCGCGAGCTCGCGATGGGCCGGATGCAGGCCGAAGCCGAAGCGCACGGCGCCGACGGGATCGTCGGGATGCAGATCGTCGAGAAGACGCACATCTGGTCGCCGCACGTGATCGAGTTCATGGCGATCGGCACGTCCGTAGAGAAGCGCGGCGAGCCGAAGCAAGTCCCGCTCACGTTCCAAGTCGGGCTCAACGACTAGCGTGGCCGACGACGTCCTGCAGCCGCCGATGCTCACCCCGCCCGAACCGGTCGCGCCGGTCGCGGCCTCCGACGCGCTCGGCAAGGTTCCGGTGCCGGCCGGCGAGCGCGCGCAGCTCGACGCGAACGCCGCCGCGCTCGCCAAGGAGCTGGCGTCGCTCTCTCCTGACAGCGAGGCGTACAAAGAAAAGCTGCGCGCGCTCGAAGCGCTCGCGACCGGCGAGATCACCCGCTCCGCGAACGTGGCGAACCGGATGCTCGAGCGCCCGACGCGCGCGATGGCCGCGCTCGACGAAGGCTCGCCGGTCGCCAAGACGCTGCTCGACCTGCGCGGGACGGTCGAGCGGCTCGACCCGGCGCGCCAAGGCGATCTGTTCTCGCCGCGCAAGCTGCTCGGCGTCTTGCCGTTCGGCAACAAGCTGCGCGACTATTTCCGCGGCTACGAGTCCTCGCAGACGCACCTCAACGCGATCATCGAGGCGCTGCGCCGCGGCAAGGACGAGCTGCTGCGCGACAACGGCGCGATCGAGGCCGAGAAGGCCACGATGTGGACGCTGATGGGCGAGCTCGAGAAGCACGGCTACCTCGCGCGCGCGCTCGGCGACGCGGTCGAGCGCGAGGTCGCGCAGATCGAAGTCTCGGATCCCGAGCGCGCCAAAACGCTGCGCGAAGACGTGCTCTTCACCGCGCGCCAGAAGGAGCAGGACATCGCGACCCAGCTCGCGGTGAACGTGCAGGGCTACATGGCGCTCGACTTGATCAAGCGCAACAACGCGGAACTGGTCAAAGGCGTCGACCGCGCGACGACGACGACGGTCGCGGCGCTGCGCACCGCGGTGAT
The DNA here is from genome assembly GCA_019235885.1 of Candidatus Eremiobacterota bacterium. GTDB lineage: Bacteria > Vulcanimicrobiota > Vulcanimicrobiia > Vulcanimicrobiales > Vulcanimicrobiaceae > Vulcanimicrobium. Next base: position 49,569 of record JAFAKB010000091.1, read on the forward strand.
CACCGCGCAAGCGGTCGCGAACCAGAAGCTTGTCCTCGACCAGATCACCGCGCTGCAGTCGACCACTTCGGACCTGATCGTCTCGACCTCGAAGCTGCTGCGCTCGAACGCGACGCGCATCCAAGAAGGCGCCGCGAGCGCGACGGTCGACGTCGAGAAGCTCAAGGAAGCGTTCGCGAACGTCCGCGCGACGATCGACGGGATGGCCGACTACCGCAGCAAGGCGCTCGTCTCGATGGAGCGCACCGTCGACGCGCTCAACGCCGAGGTCGGCAAAGCCAAGCAATACCTCGCGACGCGCCGCGATCTCGGCGTGCTCGAGAGCGGAGAGCCGCAGCGCGTCCTGACGGACAACGGGGGACTTTAGTGGGACGCCGCCTCCGCGCGCGGTCCGAGCCAGAACGTGAAGACGTACTTCTCGCCCTCCTTCACCGGCTCGGCGCGGTGCGGAACGAACGGTGGGAAGCTCAGCGCGTACCCGGTTCTCGGCGCGACCGTCACGCCGGCTGTCGTGAAGGTCGTCTCCCCGCCGTCGAAATCGTCGTTCAAGTAGAGGACGAAGCTGCGCTTGCGCCATTCCGACGGCGCGTCGATCGCATCGACGTGCGTGTAGAAGAACCCGCCCGGCACGTAGCGCACGAGCTGGATCTCGCCCGCGGCCAGGCTGCGAGCACGCGCGTCGCCGTGCGCCGCCGCGCGGTCGCGGATGACGGTGCACGCGCGCGCCGCCTCGTCCGGCAAATCGCGCTCGTGGAGCAGCGACGCGTTGCGGACCGCCGGGTTGACCACCGCTTCGGCGCCCGGCGCGGCGTAGAGCGGCGCATCGCGCCACCGCGTGCTGCGGCAAACGGCGTCGACGATCCGCGCGCACGCGCTCGGCGAAAGCATCTCGACGAGCTCGACCCGTTCGGTCAGTTTCAGCTGAGCCCGATCCCGTTGCGCGCGAGGCCCGCGCAGCGCGCGCAGCGCCCGGTGATCACGAGCGCCGCGTCGACGCCGCTGTACCGGTGGTCTTGCGCGACCGCCAGCGCGATCGCCGGAACCTGCGGCGCGGGGACGTTCACGATCTCGCCGCAGGCCAGGCAGACGAGGTGATGGTGCTTGTCGAGCGCGGCTTCGTAGCGCGCCGCGCCGCCGTGCGCGAAGACTTGAACCAGCCCGATCGCGCGCAGGATGTCAAGCGTGCGGTAGATCGTGCCGAGGCTGACCGCCGGCAGCTCGGCGCGGACGCGCTCGTGGATCGCCTCCGCGGTCAGGTGCGCGCCGTCTTCGAGCGCGCGCAGGATCGCGGCCCGCTGCTTGGTGAGGCGATAACGCGTCTGAAGGAGTCCTGCATCGACACCCTTGCCGTCGTTCACGAAACGCCCTCCGTGCGCCCGGCCGCAAGTCCCCTTGCAAGCCGGACGACCGCAACGCCGTTTGACGCTGTCCGGCCCCCATGCTACGATCCGGGGGTTCTCCCCTTCCCCGGAATCCGGTATGTGGAATAAGCTCAAGAGGCCGCTTCAAGCGGTCCTCCTGTTGGCTCTGGTCGGCCTCTGCGTCTGGGCGATCGTGCCCATCCAGAAGAAGATCCACCTGGGCCTCGACCTTCAGGGCGGCGCGCGCGTGCTGCTGCAGCTGGAGACGACCCCGGACGTCCCGCGGATCACCGCCGACGTCCAGAACCAGGTCGAGCTCGTCATCCAGCGGCGCGTCAACGGCCTCGGCGTCTCCGAGCCGGTGATCTCCAAAGTCGGGACCGACCGGCTGCTCGTCGAGGTCCCCGCGATCAAGAACGCCGACGAGCTGGAGCGCCTGCTCAAAGAGGCGGCCGTGCTCGAGTTCAAAATCTGTCCGCCGCAGGTGCGCAATCGCGCCGAGACCGACAAGAAGTACGCCGAGTCGATCACCGGCGCGTACAAGGACTGCGGTCCGGTCGTCTACACCGGCGCGGAGCTGAAGAGCGCCTCGCCCGGCTTCGGCCAAGGCGGCGAGCCGCAGGTGAACTTCACCACCAAGAACCCGACCAAGTTCGCGCAGCTCACGCGCGACCACATGAACGAGCTGCTCACGATCTTCCTCGACCGCAAGTACGTCAGCGCGGCGACGATCGAAGGGATCATCTCGACCGACGGGATGATCCACGGGCAGTTCACGGAAGACCAGGTCGCGACGCTCGCCAACGAGCTGAACGCCGGCGCGCTGCCGGTTCCGCTGAAGATCATCGAGAAGGACGACGTCGGCCCGATCCTCGGCAAAGAGGATCTGCAGAAGTCGTTGGTCGCCTCGATCGTCGGGCTCTCGCTGGTGCTGCTGTTCATGATCGTCATGTACCGGCTGCCGGGCGTCCTCGCCGACCTCGCGCTCTTCGTCTACGTGCTGATGCTGCTGGCGCTGCTCTCGGTGGCGCACGCGGTGCTCACGCTGCCGGGGATCGCGGGCTTCGTGCTCTCGATCGGCATGGCGGTCGACGCGAACGTCCTGATCTTCGAGCGTTTGAAAGAAGAGCTGTGGGCCGGGAAGTCGCTGCGCGCGGCGGTCCGCATCGGCTTCCAGCGCGCGTTCAGCTCGGTCTTCGACTCGCACTTCACCACCATCGTCGGCGCCGGCGTGCTCTACATGCTCGGCACCGGAACGGTGAAAGGCTTCGCCTACACGCTGTTCTGGGGGACCGCGTTCTCGCTGTTCACCGCCGTCGTCATCACCCGCTTCTTCATGGACCTGGTCGTCGAGAACAACCTCGTCACCTCGAAGGCCGCGTACGGCGCCGGCGGCGAGCTCACGCCGTCCGCGACGGCGACGACAACTCCGGCGGGGGCGCGCTAGATGTTCTTCCGCCGCCTCAACTGGAACGTCGTCGGCTGGTTCCGCACGGTCTCGCTGATCTCGTACGCGATCATCGCCGCGGGCCTGATCTTCATGGGCTACCACTGGTACAAGGACGGCACCCCGCTGCGGCTGGGGCTCTCGTTCACCGGCGGTACCGACGTCACGGTGAAGTTCACGCACCCCGCGACGAAGGATCAGATCGCCTCGGCGCTCGCCAAGGTCGAGGTCACCGATGCGCGGATCAACACGCTCTCGAAGCCCGGTGAACCGCCGGACGAGCGCTGGACGATCGAGACGCAGCACGACTTCGGCAACAACTCGGCGCCGTTCTGGAGCGCGCTGAACTCGGTCGCGCCGGTCGACCGCGCCGCCTCGTCGATCTCGACGGTCGGGCCGTCGCTCTCGCGCGAGTACCTCATCAACGCGATCAAGGCGCTGGTGATCGCGATCGCGATCCAGTTCCTCTACATCGCGTTCCGCTTCGGCTGGAACCTGATCTTCGGCTGGGTCTGCGTCCTCGCGCTGACGCGCGACTCGCTGATGATGATCGGGATCTACGCGATCCCCGGCCGCCGCGTCGACGACGCCTTCCTGGCCGCGGTCCTGACCGTCATCGGTTACTCGGTCATGGACACGATCGTCATCCTCGACCGGATCCGCGAGAACGTCAAGCTGATGGACGGCAAGCCGTTCGACGAGATCGTCAACACCTCGATCCTGCAGACGATGACGCGCTCGGTGAACACGCTGGCGACGGTCGTCATCACGCTGGTCGCGCTGCTCGCGTTCGGCGGCGCTTCGCTGCAGAACTTCGCCTTCGCGCTGCTGGTCGGCATCTGCTCGGGCGGCTACCACTCGATCTTCTACTCGGCGCCGCTGGTCGCGGTGCTGCAGAAGCGCGTCAACGCGCGCGGCGGCCGCATCTTCGCCCGCTCCTCGCTCACCCCGCAGCCGAAGACGGTCGCGGCGGCGCGCGGCGCGGCGAGCCCGAACGCGCCGGCGCGCGACCGGGAAGCGATCGCCGCCGCCCGCCGGGCGCGGCGCGAGCTCGAGCGCCAAGGCGCCTCGCGGCGCACGACGCCACCGCCCCCGCGCTACAAGCGCACGCAGAAAGAGATCGACTACGAGAAGCTCGAGAACCGCAACTTCGGCGCCGAGCTCCCGCACAAGCCGGAGCCCGAGCCGGAAACGATCGATCCGCTGGACGCGCAGACGATGGGGCTGCACGACGAAGCCGAAGCGCTCGGCCACGAAGAGATCCGGCTGAACCTCGGCGACGAAGAGCCGGCGCCCGAACCACAGCCCAAGAATTAAGGCCGGCGTGCGGGAGAAGAAGCTTCCGCCGCCGACCGCTTCGGAGGCCGCGTTCGAGCGGCTCTTGGCGGAGTTCGGAACCCCGCGCGCCTCCAGCGGCACCGTCCCGGCGGAGGCGCGCGTCTTTCTCGACGACCTGTACGCGAACGCGCGCGAGTACCTCACCCGCGACCCGTACGCGACGATCGGCGAGGCGAGCGGCTTCAACACCAAGGTCGTCGGCGTCAGCTTTGAAGGGCGCCAGGACGTCGTCGCGGCGCTGCGGCCGGGCGACGCGCTGGAGCTCCGGCGCGACCCGGAGAACCCGTACGACGCCAACGCGCTCGGGGTGTGGTTCGGAACGCTGCAGCTCGGCTTCGTCAAGCGCGAGATCGCCGCGAAGATCGCGCCCAACGCCGACGCGGGCGAACGCTACACGGCCGCGGTCACCGCGGTCACCGGCGGCGGCGCGCGCAGCTTCGGGATCAACATCTACGTCACGCGCGTGCGCAGCGCGGCGCCACGCACGGCCGCGGACCGTGCCGCGGTCTCGCGCGAGGAGGTTCTGCGCGCGCTGATCGGCGAGCAGCCGCTGCGCGGCGCGCAGCACGAGGTGCTCGCGCGCGTCGACGCCGGGCGCAACACGCTGGCGGTGCTCGGCACGGGGCGCGGCAAGTCGCTGTGCTTTCAGTACCCGGCGGCGGTGCGCGCGCTCGAGCGCGGCGAGAAGACCGTCGTGCTCTACCCGCTGCGCGCGCTGGCGAACGACCAGTACGAAGCGCTGGTACGAAGGCTCGAGCCGCTGAACCTGCGCGTCCACCGCGCGAACGGCGCGATCGACGCCGCCGAGCGCGCCGCGCTCGAAGCGGCGCTGGAGAGCGGCGAGTGGGACGTGATCTGCGCGACCCCGGAGTTCGTGCAGTTTCATCTCGAGCGCTTTCGCGGCGAGCGCTCGCGGCCGGCGCTGATCGTCGTCGACGAGGCGCACCATCTGTTCGAGTCGACGCACCGCCCGGCGTACCAGCGCGTCGGCGAGTCGATCGCGGCGCTGGGCAGCCCGCAAGTCCTCGCGCTCACCGCCACCGCCGGCGACGAGGCGTTCGCGAAGATCCGCGCCGCGCTGAGCATCGACGCCTGGGTGATCGACCCGACGGTGCGCGACAACCTGCACGTCGTCGACGCGCGCGGGACGACGAACAAGCTGGCGTACTTGGAGCGCTTCGTGCGCGAGGGCGAGAAGGCGATCGTGTACTGCAACTCGCGCACCGAGTCGACGAAGGTGGCGGAGAAGCTGCGCGCCCTGCGCGGGGGCGACAACGAGGTCGCGTTCTACCACGCCGGCGTCGGGAGCGCGGAGCGCGCGCAGGTCGAGCGCTGGTTCCGCGAGGGCGCGATCCGCACCGTCGTCGCGACCTCCGCGTTCGGCGAAGGGATCGACCTCCCCGACGTGCGCCACGTCTTTCTGTACCACCTCAACTTCGACTTCACCGAGTTCAACCAGCAGGCCGGCCGCGCCGGACGCGACGGCGACGACGCCTCGATCCACCTGCTCTTCGGCGTGAAGGACCGCCACCTCAACGACTTCATCCTCGAGCGCGCCGCGCCGACACTGGAGACGCTGCGCCGCGTCTACGCCGCGATGAAGCACGTCGCGGTCGACGGCGTGCTGCGCATGACGTACGCCGACGTCGCGGCCGCGCTCGACTTCGACCGCGTCGACGGGACGACGATCTCCGCCGCGGTGCGCATTTTTACCGACGCCCATCTGGCCGAGCACGGCGAAGACGATGACGGTCGTTTCGTGCGCTTTCTGCCGGTGAGCGGGAAGGTCGACTTGACGACGAGCGAGCGGTTCGCCGAAGGCGAGGCGGAGCGCGACGCCTTCGCGCGCTTCTGCGACGTCGCGCTGACCGCGTCGCCGGAAGTGCTCGAAGCGCTGATCGACCGCCCGATCTACCCTAGCAACGTCCCGCTGCTGCGGTGAGCGCAGGGCGAGGAACAGCTCCGGGAGCGGCGCGGCCGCTCGCGAGCGACGCCGCGTTCATCGTGCTGCTCGGCGCGCTGACGACGCTGCCGCCGCTCTCGGTCGACGTCAGCCTCCCGGGGCTGCCGGTGATCGGCCGCGCGCTCGGCGCTTCGGGCACGACCATGCAGCACTCGCTCGCGGTGTTCGTGTTCGCGTTCGGCGCGGGACAACTCATCGTCGGCGCGCTCTCCGACCGCTACGGACGCCGGCCGGTGCTACTGGCGGGACTCGCGCTGTTCACGCTCGCCGGCGTTGCGTGCACGTTCGCACCGAGCGGTGCGGCGCTGGTCGTCGCACGGTTCGTGCAGGGGCTGGGCGCGTGCGCGGGGACGACGAGCGCGCGCGCGATCGTGCAGGACGTCGCGCCGAACCGCGAGCGCGCGACGACGCTGCAGGCGTACGTCAGCGCGGTGACCGCGGTCGCGCCGATCGTCGCGCCGCTCCTCGGCGCGGCGATCCTGGCCGTCGCGGGCTGGCGCTGGCTGTACGGCGTGCTCGTCGTCGCCGGGATCGCGCTGAGCGCGGCGGTCGCGCTGAGGCTGCCGGAAACCGCGCCGGGCTCGCGCGGGAGCCGTCGTGCCGCCTATGCGCGCGTGCTGCGACTGCCGCGGACGATCCCGCTCGCGCTGTTCGTCGGGTGCGCGTTCGGCGGATACTTCACGCTGATCAGCGGCTCGCCGTTCGCGCTCGTCACGCAAATGCATCTCGCCAGCACCCCGTACGCGGTCGCGTTCGCGATCAACGCGTGCGCGCTGCTCGCCGGCTCGTTCACCGCGGGACGCCTCGTGCGGCGCGTCGCGGCCGAACGGCTTTTCGCGAGCGGCGTCGTCCTGCTCGTCGCGGCGAGCGCCCTCGCCTGCGCGCTCGACGCGTTCCACCCGACGCCGGCCGGATTCGTCGCGACGTTCGCGCTGTTCGCGTTCGCGTTCGGGATCGCGAACCCGAACGCATATGCCGCCGCGCTCCACGACGCCGGGCCGGATGCGGGGACGCTCGCGGGTATCCTCGGCGCCGCGCAGATGCTCGGCGGCGCCGTCGTCTCGGCGATCGCCGCCGCGCTGCCGCTCGCGCCGGGCACGGGGATCGGCGCCGTCGTGCTGTGCGCCTCCCTCGCCGCCGCCGCGGCGTACGCGAGCTCGCGTCGCAGGAGCGAATCCCGGCAAGGCGCATAGAGCCTGGCAGGGACCCGCTGGGGAGGAAGATCGCTTGCGCGCCTTCGTCGTCGTCCTCGCCTTTCTGTACTCGCTCGCGTTCGGGGTTCCGACGGTGCTGTACGTGCTGGGCTACTTCGGTACGGTGGGATTCGTTCGGGGCGGCGCCGGCGCTTCGCCCTCCACCCGTGACGTCAGCGCGGTAGCGGCGGTTCGGGCCGGTTCGCCGGCGGCGCTGAAAGGAATCGTTCCGGGTGACATCGTGGTCCGCGCCGACGCGGAGCACGCGCCCCCGTTCGAACGAATCTTCACGCGCACGCCGGCAAACCGTCCGCTCCCCTATGCCGTGGTGCACGACGGACGGCGACGGGTCGTGGAGATGACCGCGGCCCCCGTTCGCCCTGCCCCCTCGCAAGCCGGCGTCATCGTCGCGCTGCTCGTGCGCGGCGCGATCATCGCGCTGATCGGCGCGCTGCTGGTACTGTTGCGGCCGAGCATCATGACGGCGGCGTTCTTCATCCTCTGCCTGGAGTTCGCCGAGCTCGCCCACCCGCTGAGCAATCTCGAGCTGACCTCCGCGGCACCGCTCTTCTGGAAACCGCTCTTGCTGGTGCTGACGTGCATCGTGAGCGGCGGGGCGCCGGCGATCGTGGCGATCTTTTGCATGCGGTTTCCTTCGGGCGAGCCGCTGACCTCGTGGCGCCCGGTCGAGAAGGCGATGATCGGCATCGGCGCGGCAACGGTCGGGCTGTACTTCGCGGCGATCTACGTCGGCTCGACCTTCTCCGACCTCGGCGTGCGGCTGTACGGGATCTTCAGCGTCGTCGTCTGGCTCTGCTACGCCGTTGCGGCGGCGGCGTTCATGGTCCGGTATGCGCACGCTTCCGGGGAGGACCGCGCCCGGCTGCGCTGGGTCGCGATCGGCCTCCTGAGCTTCCTGGCCAGCTATGCTCTGTTCTTGTATTCGGAGAACGACGCGAACGCGCCGGCCTATCTCTCGTGGTGGGCGCAGTTCGTCAACGTGCTGCCGTTCACGGTGCTCTACGCGATCGTGCGCCACCGGGTCGTCGACGTGCGCATCGCGGGCGGCCGCGCGCTGGCGTTTGCGATCCTCTCGGCGGTACCCGTCATCGGCTTCAGCTTGATCGACTGGCTGCTCAGCAATCAGCTGCAGTCGAGTAGGATCGCGCTGGTCCTGGACGTGTGCATCGCGGTCGGCTTCGGATTTTGGGTCAACGCCTCTCAGCGCCGCATCGACAACCTCATCGAGTCGATCTTCTTCCGCGCGCGAAAGGTCGCCGAGGAACGGTTACGCCGCGTTGCGCGCCGGGTCGCGCACGCCACGGAGCAGAGCGCGGTCGACGAGGCGCTCGTCCGCGAGCCGTACGAGGCGCTGCGTCTTGTTTCCGCGGCGCTCTACTTCCGCAGCGGCGGACGTTACCTGAGGGTGGCTCAGCGAGGGTGGCGCGACGAGATCGTCCCGGAGGTCGATGCGAACGACTCGTTGGCGCTCGAGCTGATCTCGACCGGCGAGCCGGTCGACGTCAACGCGATCGACTGGGAAAGCGCGGCACCGCTCGCGTCGTCGCGCCCCGAGCTTGCGGTTCCGATCTGCGTGCGGCGCGAAACGATCGGCTTCGTGCTGCTCGGCCAGAAACTGGACGGAGAGCGTTTCGACGCGCTGGAACAGGCCGCCGTCAAAGACCTCGCCGACGCTGCAGCGAACGCGTACGACCACCTTGAAGCCGAGGAACAACGGCAGATCGCCGTCGATCTTCGGCGCGCGCTCGACGAAGCCAGGCGCGAGAACGCGACGCTTCGCGCGTTGCTGCCGCGCGAAGCGTCCGGGACTTAGGCCGACTCGCCTTCCTCTTCCTTTTCCTCTTCCTGGTGCCCGCCGGTCTCCCGCGGCGCCGGAGCATCCTCGTACATCTCGCCCGGCGGCTTCCCGCCGGCGCGGACGATCGGTGGCTCGAGCAGCAAAGTCATCTTCAATCCTCTCGAACGGCGCTGTGGGCCGGCCATCGTACCCGATCCGGCCAGCCGCCGCTCGTCCTACCCTGCTTTACCGCATCGCACCTTCAAGCCGTCGTCAGCGTCCGCAACCCTGCTGGGGAAACTTCGTCCCGTCGACGACGACCCAGCCGTTGTCCGCGCCGCGGTGCGTCGCGCAGTGCGTGTCGTGGATGCCGGCGACGAACGGCCGCTGGCGCTCCGTTGCGAGAAAGTACTGACCGTAGGCGGCGACGTGCGCGCCGCGGGGCGCGGTGACGCGGCCGTCGAGGTCGTCGTTCGTCACCACCTCGACCAGCGCCGAACGGCCGTCGGCGAGCGGAACTTGCAGCGGGATCAACTGGTGCCCGCCGCGCGGGCCGCGCCGCTGCGGCCGCGACGGCCCGATCGTCGTTCCGCACGCCATGACGTTGTCGACCGCGCCGTCGTGGCGCTCTTCGATCAGCTGCGTGAGCTGCGCGTTCACCGTCCCGTCGCAGCGGTTCGGCGCCGGAACGTCCTTCGCGCCGGCGCAGGCGCCGAGCGCGACCAGCGCGAGGCAGAAGACGGCGGCGAGCACGGTGCGCATGCGCGCGCAGTTCGGTGCGGCGCTCACGCGGCGCCTGCGCGGCGCGGCGGCGCGTACGCGCCGAGCAGCGCGTCGACGACCGGCGCCGCGCGATAGCGCTCCGCGCTCGCGCGCGCGTTCCGCTCGTAGCCTTCGCGCAGACGCTCGTCGCGCAGCAGCGCGTCGAGCGCGTTCGCGAGCGCGGCTTCGTCGGCGCGCCGGACCGTGCGGCCGTTCACGCCGTCCGCGAGCCACGCGCTCACGCCGCCGACGCCGTACGCGACGACCGTTCGGCCGCGCGCGAACGTCTCGATGCCGACGTAGCCGAACGGCTCGGCCCACACCGACGGAACCGCGACCAGCGTCCCCTCGTCGATCGCGGCGCGCACCGTCTCCGGCGAGACGGCGCCGGGCGCTTCCAGCACGACGCCGAGACGCCGCGCTTCCTCGCGCACGCGCGCCAGCGCCGGGCCGTCGCCGAACGCGCGCACCGGCGGGCGATCGGACGGCGCGATTCGCGCGACCGCGCGCACCAGCGAGTCGAGCCCTTTTTGCGGCACGATGCGGCCCGCGAAGACGACCGCGCGCCGCGTCGCGGGGACGACGGTCTCCGCGTACGCATCGTCGGGGAGCGGGAGCGGTATCTCGATCAGCTTCTCCGGCGCGATTCCGTTCGCGCTCGCGCGCGCGCGCACGTAAGCAGACGCGGCGATCACGGCGTCGGCCGCTGCGATGGCGTCACGCAGCCGCGCGCGCCGCCGGATCAGCGCGAGCGTCGCCGGACGTATCCCGTACGCGCAGCCGTCCGTCACCGCGTGCAGCACGCACGCGCGGCCCAGCGGCAGCTCGCACACGCGCGCGCTGCGCGGGAAGAGCCGGTCGCCGTTCGGGCAGAACGGGCGGTGGTCGTGCAGGTGATATGCGAGCCGCGGTGCGGCGCGCAGCGCCTCGACGATCCCGGCGTCCATCACGTTGTGCGCGACCGCGGCGTCCGGCGCGAACGAAGCCAGCACGCGCCGCACCTCCGCGCGCGCCGGGCCGGACGGCTCGTCGTGCTCGCCCGACCACACGACGCGCTCCGCGCTCGCGCCGTTCGGAACGCCGTCGAGCTCGCGCGCGAGGACGTGAACCGTCGCGCCGCGCGCGGCGAGCAGCGGCAGCACGACGTCGAGGTAGCGTTCCATCCCGCCGGCGCGGCCCAGCCGTTCGGCGGCGATCAAAATCCGCATCAGCGGCGCACCGCGAGCGCGCGCGCGTACGCTTCGAGCGTGCACTCGGCGTTGTGCTGCCAGGTGCGCGCGCCGAGCCGCCGCTCGAGCGCGTCGCCGCGGTCGCGCGGACCGCGCTCGAGCGCGCGCAGCACCGCAGCGCGAATCGACGCCGGATCGGCCGGATCGGCGTAGTCGGCGTCGGGCCCGAAGTACTCGCGCTCGCAGCCGCGGTCGCCGACGACGACGCGCGCGCCGGTCGCGGCCGCCTCGAGCGACGCGAGGCCGGGCGATTCGAGCCACGAGGGGTGCGCGTGCACCGCCGCGCGCGCCATCATGCGCAGCACGTCGGCGTGGTCGGCGTGTCCGGCGAAGCGCGTCCGCGGCGTCGCCCAGCGCTTGCACAGCGCGAGATAGCGCTCGTCGTAGGCCCCGCCGACGAGCGTCAGGTCGACGTCGACGTCGCGCAGCGCGTAGACGAGCGCGGCTTGATTTTTCTTGGGCTCCAGGCGCGCCGCGCACAGCACGCCGGCGCGCGCGCGCGGGCGCTCGACCGCGAACGCCTCGTCGTCGACGCCGAGCGGCGCGACGACGAACGGAACCCGCGAGACGCGCAGCCGCTCGCCGTACAGATATGCTTCGACCTCGCTGGCGGGCAGCACGACGTCGGCCTCGAGCACCAGCGCGCGCTGCGCGTCGAGCCGGCGGTCGGCGTTGCGCGCGACGCTGCCACGCCACGGCAGTTGCGGCTCGACGCGGTGCAGCTGCGCCAGCCGCCGTTCGACCTCCGCGACGCTGCGCGCGGCGAATGCGCGCTCGAGGTGCGGCGCGGTCGCGAAGAGCGCGCGCAAATCGAGCCAGATCGGCGAGATGACGAGCGGCGTGCGGTGCGCGCGAATCGCGCCGATCTGCGCGCGCGCCGTCTCCGGCTCGAAGATGCCGAAGACGTGCGCGACGTCGTAGCCGTGCGGCTGGGGCGCGTCGGTCGCGACGACGTCGGCCTCGGCGCCGAGCGCGCGCAGCGCGCTCGCAGTGCGTTCGGCGTGCACGACGTCGCCGCCGGGCTTCGTGCGCGCGTTCGGGCGCACGACGAGCAGCGCCCTCACGTCTCGCTCGCGACCTCGTGCAGCACTTCGAGCGTTTGGGCCGTGCAGCGCTCCCACGAGAACGCCGCCGCGCGCGCGGGCCCGCGCGCGGCCAGCTCGGCGCGGCGCGCGTCGTCCGCCAGCAGCGCGCGCAATGCGGCGGCCCATGCGTCGACGTCCGCGGCGTCGTCGACCCACGCGGCGGCGTCGCCGCCGACTTCCGGCAACGCGCCGGCGCGCGCGGCGAGCGCCGGCGCGCCGCACGCCAGCGCCTCGAGCAACGGAAACCCGAACCCTTCGTACGTCGAGGGCACCGCGACCAGCGCGGCGCCGCGGTACAGCGCAACCAGTGCGGCGTCGTCGCGCGCCGCGACGACGACCGCTCCGGGCGGCAGCGCGCGCGGCCGGCGCGTGAACGCGAGCGCGACGTCACCGGCCGGAAACGCGCGCTCGAACGCCGCGATGAGCGTCGCGCTGTTCTTGCGCTCGTCGTGCGCGCCGACGTGCAGCACGTAGCGCCGCCCGCGCAACTCGTCCGGCAGCAACTCCGGCTCGCCGGGCGTGAACGCCGCGTCGGCGGCGAGCGGCGTGACGACGACGCGCTCCGCGTTGACGCCGAGCCGCCGTTCAACCTCGCCGGCGGTGAACTCCGACTGCACCAGAATCTTGCGCGCCGTGGCGGCGGTCTGCAGAAACGGGTTCTGCTCGCGCGCGCGCGTGCGCGGGTCGGCGGCGGGGAAGGCGAACGGCGCGGCGTCGTGGACCGTCGCGACCGCCGGCACGTCGGTCCGCAGAAACGCTCCGTTCCACGGAAACCACACCACGCCGGCGTCGCGCGGGACGCGGCGCGCGACGCGGACGCCGTTCGCGGCGGAGCCCAGCGCGCGCGCGACCGCGGCGCGGTTCGGAAACACGTTGCGCACGACGAAGGTCCAGCGAAAGCGCGGATCGCGCACGGCGCGGGCGAGCACGGCACGCGCGTAGCGGCCGATCCCGCGGTCGTCCCGCGCGAGGTTGTGCGCGTCGACCGCGACGTGAACCTCGCTCACCCCCTGCTCTTCGGACAGTCGGGCAGGTCGGTGTAGCCCTCCGGGTTGGAGTGCTTGAGGATGTACTGGATCAAGTCCGGGAACGAGGACACGTTGCTGCCCGGCGGCGGTGTTTGCAGCGTGATCGGAAAGTCGCCCTTCTTCAAGTTGGTGTCCGACCACGGATCGGTCTGCTCGCCGTTGGGATAGACCCATTTGTACGGAAAAGCCGCCGACTCGCGATGGCCGTCGGGGAAGCTCACGGTCGCGGTGATCGGCTCGTACGCGGTGCCGTTCTCGTAGTGCGGCGCGGCGTTCGGGCGGAATTCGACGTAACCGCAGGGCGTGTTCGCGTTGACCGCGCCGTTCCCGTTCCCCGCGTTGCCGCTGCCGTTCCCGCCGAGCCCACCGCCCGCGCCGGGCGCGTTGCCGCTGCCCTGGCCGGTCGAGGTTCCGGTGCCGGCCCCGGCCGCATGCGGGTTCGCATAGTGGCCGCTCGGCGCTTTGGCGATCGCCTTGTGCGCGCCGCCGCCGCGGCGCCGGGCCGGCCGGCCCTTCGCGCGGCCGGCCACCTGCGCCACCGGCGCGGGCGTGCTGCGCGGCGGTGGGGTGATCCGCGGCTCGGGGGTCGGCGGCTGGGTGGGGGGCGGCGTCGGCGTCGGCTTGGGGGTCGGCCGCGGCTTCGGCGTCGGGCGGGGCGTCTCCATGACGATGCGCGTCGTCTGCGGCTGGGCCTCGTTGTCGCTCGCCGTGGTGGGACCGTGCAGCAGCCCGAGCAGGATCTCGTGCAGCGCGATGGCGACCGCGAACGCGACGATCGCGCGGTCGCGGTAGCGCCGGAAGTCGATCACGGCAAGCGCTCTTCGGCGGGACGAAAAAGCCACCCCGGCCGGGGTGGCTCGTTCGCCATCGATTCGCTCAGCGTCCGGTGGCGCTGGTCAGCGGCTGTAATGCGCGTAGTACCAGTCGTGGACTTGCTGGTCGGTCGGGTAGCGGCCGTAGTGCCGGTAGTACCACTGGCGGTAGGAGGCCTGGCGGCGCGACGCTTCACGCTGCTCTTCGCGCTTCTGGCGGACCTTGTGGTTGTAGTTGGTGACCAGGACGGCCGCCGCGGCGCCGCCGAGAATGATGTTGCGGGTGCTGGCCGCGCCGTTGGCCAGCGCCGGCGCCACCGCCCCGAAGGTCATCGTCGCGGCGAGCGCGCCCGCCGTCAGCAATTTCGCGTTCATAGCGTCTCCCGTGTTCCCCGAACGGGGGAAAGATAGCAGTCGGAAAACGAGTTGTGAGCCGGCCGGGGTTCCCCGAGAGGCCCCGTGGAGGCGAGGGCGAAGCGGGCGAGCCGTGCCCGTTCAGATCGAGTCGCTGATCCGCGCCATCCCCGATTTCCCGATTCCGGGCATCCTGTTCCGCGACATCACCCCGCTGCTCGCCGACCGGGAAGGGTTCAAGGCGACGATCGACCTCTTCGTCCAGCAGTACAAGGACGCGCGCGTCGACGCGGTGGTGGGGATCGAGGCCCGCGGCTACATGCTCGGCGCGCCGGTGGCGTACGCGCTCGGGGCGGGGTTCGTGCCGGTGCGCAAGCCGGGGAAGCTGCCCGGCGAGAAGTTCAGCGAGGAGTACGCGCTCGAGTACGGGACCAACACGCTGGAGATCCACGCCGACGCGGTCGGTCACGGCCACCGAGTGCTGGTCGTCGACGACCTCCTTGCGACGGGGGGAACGATCGCCGCGACGCTGCGGCTGCTGGAGAAGCTCGGCGCCGACGTCGTCGGCACGGCGGTCCTGATCGAGCTCGAAGCCCTCAAAGGCCGCGCCGCCCTGAACGGCGCCCCGCTGACCAGCTTTATCAAGTTTTAAGGCGCTCCGCCCCCGGCTGCGCGGCTCACTTGACCGAAGCCTTTGCATCTGAGACGGTGTCTCCGTTAGGATAAGGCTTCATAGTCGATGACCATCGCCGATCTCGTCACCAAAGTCCGGCAGTACGACCCGTCGCTGGACGGGGCGTGGCTGGAGCGCGTCTACGAGGTCGCCGACCGGGCCCACGAGGGACAGCGCCGCGCTTCGGGCGAGCCGTACGTCGCGCACCCGCTGGCGGTCGCGGACGTGCTCGCCGACCTGGAGATGGACCGCGCGACGATCGCTGCGGCGCTGCTGCACGACGTCGTCGAGGACACCGTCCTCACCAACGAGCAGGTCGCCGAAGAGTTCGGCCCCGAGATCGCCGCGCTGGTCGACGGCGTGACGAAGCTGACCCGCATCCCGTACCAGTCCAAGGAGGACGCGCAGGTCGAGAACCTGCGCAAGATGTTCCTCGCGATGGCGAAGGACATCCGCGTCATCATCATCAAGCTCGCCGACCGCCTGCACAACATGCGCACGCTCTCGTCGCTGCCGGCGGCGAAGCAGCAGGCGATCGCGCGCGAGACGATCGAGATCTATGCGCCGATCGCGCACCGGCTCGGCATCTGGCGCGTCAAGTGGGATCTCGAGGACCTCTCGCTGCGCTATCTCGATCCCGACGCGTACCGCGACATCGCCGAGCGCGTCGCGAAGAAGCGCGTCGAGCGCGAGGAAGCGGTCGCGCGCGTCATCACCGAGCTGAAAGCCGAGTTCGAGAAGGTCGGTGTCAAGGCCGACACGACCGGCCGCCCCAAGCACTTCTACTCGATCCACAAGAAGATGCTCAAGGGCCGCGACTTCTCGACGATCTACGACTTGACCGCGGTGCGCGTCATCGTCGACACCGTGAAGGACTGCTACGGCGCGCTGGGCGTCGTGCACGCGATGTGGAAGCCGCTCCCCGGGCGGTTCAAGGACTACATCGCGATGCCCAAGCCGAACATGTACCAGTCGCTGCACACGACGGTCGTCGGGCCGGGCGGCGATCCGCTCGAAGTGCAGATTCGCACCTGGGAGATGCACCGCACCTCCGAGTACGGGATCGCCGCGCACTGGCATTACAAAGAAGGCTCGAAGAACGACGACACCGGGCAGAAGCTGCACTGGCTGCGCTCGCTGCTCGAGTGGCAGAACGACATGCGCGACTCGCGCATGTTCATGGAGAACCTGAAGCTCGACCTGTTCGACACCCAGGTCTTCATCTTCTCGCCGAAGGGCGACGTCTTCTCGATGCCCGCTTTGGCGACGCCGCTCGACTTCGCCTACCAGGTGCACACCGACGTCGGCCACCACTGCGTCGGCGCGAAGGTCAACGGGAAGATCGTCCCGCTGGACTCGCAGATCAAGAACGGCGACATCGTCGAGATCCTGACGAACAAGACCTCGCGCCCCTCGCTCGACTGGCTCTCGATCGTCAAGACGAGCAGCGCGAAGCACAAGATCAAGCAGTGGTTCCGCAAGGAGAAGAAGGAAGAGAACACGCTGCGCGGCCAGGAGGCAGTCGAAGCGGAGCTCGCGCGGGCCGGCCTGCGGGTCGACGTCGCGCGCGGCGACGTGATCGAGAAGGTCGCCAAGAAGCTGAACTATCACACGCCGACCGACATGCTGGCGGCGATCGGGTTCGGCGACGTGACGGCGAGCAACGTGGTGCAGCGGATTCGCGAGGAGACCAAGTCCGACAACGTCGTCGCGATCGCCGCGCTGCCGCGCCCGACCAGCGCGCGCCGCGTCGCGCGCAACGCGAGCGGGATCCGGATCGCTGGCGTCGACGACGTCCTGGTGCGGCTCTCGAAGTGCTGCAGCCCGGTGCCGGGCGATCCGATCATGGGCTTCGTGACGATCGGCCGCGGCGTTTCCGTGCACCGCGCCGACTGTCCGAACACGGCCTACATGAACGCCGCGCCCGAGCGCATCCTGGAAGCCGAGTGGCTCGACCAGCGCTCGCTCACGCACGCCGTCGACATCGAGATCGAAGCGAACGACCGCAACGGGCTGCTGCAAGACATCCTGGGCGTCGCGGCGGAGCTGAAGACTCAGATCAGCTCGGTGAAAGCCGGCACCAAGCGCGAGCTGGCGCTGATCTCGCTGACCGTGCAGATCAGCGACCTCGACCACCTGCAGAAGCTGCTCCGCAAGCTGAACGCGATCAGAGACGTCCGCAACGTCTGGCGCGTCACCAAGCGCGAAGCCCGAGCTAGCGGGTAACCTTTCGCCGCTCGGCCCAGCGCTTCTCGAACTGGCGCAGTACGCGTTCGCGTTCGAGCGCCTTCTCCGAGTCCTCGCGCCACGTCTTGATCGACAGGATCAGCGACACGAACGTGCAGAGGATGGCCATCGAAAACGCGACAATGGGGATTATGGTCAAGCTCATATACCGCGCTCCTTAGCGATCTCTTGCTTCGCTTTCGAAAAAATCTCCGGGCATTGAATAATCATGAACGCGAACACGGCGAGGATGGTAGCATAGACGGGCAACCGTTGGAATACCTCATTCAGGGCTCTCGCAGCGGGCGCGTTAGCCGTCAGCGACCCGTAGGCATATGCGCTGCCGACTACGCCGGCAAAGCCACCCCAGCGGATGGTGTAACAGCGAAAGTCGGCTGATTCTTGAGCAAGCGATTCAGCAAACGAGCTTCCCCACATAACAAGGGAGAGCAGCCAGAGCTCCGGAGTGGCCCATGTCCTGCTTTCCGGTCCATCGGTCTGCACGCTAATGAGAGTATGAACCGCGAGCGGCATGATGCCTACGACGAATAGGGTGACGAAGCGATAGATCGCCAAGACGCCGAACCGGCGCAAAACTGCGCGATTTCGTTGGAGGCGCTGTAAGCGTCTGCGCCGCCTCGTGTGCATGCGCCTAGTCTGAAGCATCCCGGCTCCCGGCAGGATGGCCGAAATGTTACCGAACCGATTCTACCGCGGCCCGATAGTAAACGGGGCCGACATGGGTGCTAACCTAGCCCAGGGCTTGACG
The DNA here is from genome assembly GCA_019235885.1 of Candidatus Eremiobacterota bacterium. Lineage (GTDB taxonomy): Bacteria > Vulcanimicrobiota > Vulcanimicrobiia > Vulcanimicrobiales > Vulcanimicrobiaceae > Vulcanimicrobium. The sequence continues at coordinate 67,607 of JAFAKB010000091.1, forward strand.
GTAGGGACTCGGCGAGTGATAGACTCGCGTGAGAGGTTTAGCATGTTGGCGCCGATCCGGATTCCGAAGACCACGCCCGCGACCGAGCTCATCGACGGCCGCTTGGTGCAGAAGATGAGTCCGAAGCGCCGCCACCAGAAGCTGGAGGCGCGCTGGATGCTCGCGCTTCAGGCGTGGGGCGGTGCGCGAGGCGAGGCGTTGCACGAATGGCGGCACGAGTTCACCGCGCCGGGGCGCACCTTCGCATCGCTCGTCCCCGACGTCGCGTACGAATCGAGCGAGGCGCTCGACGAGCTTGGGCCGGCTGCCTCCGAGAAGCCGCCGCGCGCGCCGGAGATCGTCGTCGAGATCCTTTCCGCCGGCGAGAACGAGCGGCGGCTCGCGTGGAAGATCGCCGCCTACCTCGACGCCGGGACCCGCGTCGTCTTCGTGGTCGATCCGCCGCGCCGCACGGTGATCGCGCATTCCAGCGCCGGCGACACGCGCTTCGGGCCCGGCGAAACGGTTAGGCACGACGACCTACCCGGATTCGCATATCCCGTCGACGAGATGTTCGAGGGACTCTACCTCGGCGCGTAAAAGCTCGGGCGCATGCACCTGACCGTCATCGCCTTTGCGGCGGCGTCGATCGCGCTCGCCGGCCCCGTTCTCGCCCAAGCGTCCTACGCGCCGGCCGGCGCGCAGTTCGAAGCGCGCTTCGACCGCGCGCTCGACTCGAAGACGATGCACGACGGCGACCGCTTCACGCTGACGGAAGACCGGACGACCTTCGCCGGCGCGCCGCCGGCGCTCAGGCACGCGCGAGTGGAGGGGCATGTCGAGCACGTCTCGCCGGCTCGCAAAGATCACCGGGCGACGGTGAAGCTGATCCTTGATGACATCGTCCTGGCCGACGGCACGACGGCCCCGCTCGACGCGACGATCACGTGGGTTCGCGAGCGCGCTCCGTCGCACAAGCTCCGCGACACGGGCGTCGTCATCACCGGAAGCGTCATCGGCAGAAGGGACGCGAAGAAGCCGGGAATGGCGCAAGGCGCGCCGGTCGGGCCCGGTTCCGGCGTTTCGCTGCGGGCGCGCGATCCGAAGGAGCAAATCCATTTGATGCGCGGCGCGGTCGTCCGGCTCAAGTTACTCGAGCCGATCACGACGGTCGGCTGATCAGAGTCGGTAGCGCTGTTCGAAGACGAACAGCGTGCCGGTGAAATCGGGCGGCGGGCCGCCGAGCCGGCTCGGGATCCCGGCGAACGCGCTGCGCCGCAGCGTCAGCAGCGCGGTGGCGTGCGCGCTCTCGGCGAGCTGCAGGCCGGCGAACGCCGTGCGCTGCGCGAAGTCGACGTTCGTGTAGCCCTGGCCGAAGCTCCCGCGCATCCCGTAACGCGCGAGGCCGGCCGAGACGAGAGCGGTCTTGTTCAGCTTGCGCGAGAGCGTCAGCACGACTTCCGGATTGTCGTACGAGACGGTATCTTCCGGATGTGCAAGCACGGCACGCCGGCGCATCGTGTCCTCGGCGTAGTCGACCGTCACGTCGGCGAACGCCGGGTGCCAGCCGGCGAACAGAACGTACTGGTGCTGGCGGCCGAGCGTCGCGGCGTCGTTCGGCTGCGGGAGAAAGAAGCCGTCGATGAAGCCGGTTTTGAGCGCGTTGGCATACGTGATCGGCTCGATCTGACCGAAGCTTGCGTACGACGCGCGTACGTCGAGCGGGCCGTTGCCACCCTTCACGACGAGCTTGACGCGATAGCCTTGGCGGTTGATGTTCACCGGGAAGTCGTTGATGAGCTGGTAGTTCGACTTGAGCCACTGGCCCGGCCACGACCACGCGACGCTCCACACGTCCTCGGGCTCGCCGTACGGCAGCAGCGCCTGCGCGTAGTACGCCTCGTTTCGGTAGACGTCGAACGACGCGGTCGCGCGGCCCATCGCGCGCGCGAGGCCGAGGTGTTCGTAGTTGCCGGCTTTGCCCGTTCCCGGCTCGGCGACGTGGTCGGCGTCGTACGTCGAGTGGCCGAGCTCCGCGACCGCGTCGAGCGCTTTCGTCGCGTGAAACGACGCGCCGAGGCCGAAGATGCGCTGGCGCTGGCCGCCGATCGTGCTGGACGGCAACGGACCTTGCGGAGAAAATTCGAGCGCGTTGTCGCCGCCGTAGAGGATTGTCGTCGAAACGAGATCGCCGCCGGTCGCGACGTGCAGGTACTGCGCGGTGTACTTCGTCCCTTCGCCGTGGTCGACGACGACCGAGGCCATGTTCATCCGCGCCGACGTGCCGGGCAACGCGGGGAGTTCCGCCGAGGTCACTTCTACGGTTGCGAGACCCCGCTTCGCGACGAGGTCCACGCCGTGCAGCGGAAGATATTGCGCGGGCGGCTGCCACGCGTCGAGCGCCGGCGCGCCGTCGCCGAGTGATTCGGGCGTCGTCATCGCGAGCGAGGGCGGCGCGTTGGTGACCGCCGGCTGAACGAAGACGAACTGCGCGGTCTGCGTGAGATCGAACCAGCCTGCGCGCAAGGCGAGGTTGCCGTCTTTCGTCGCGATGCTGCCGGCGAGGATAGACGCTACGAATCCGGTGCCGTCGTCGCTGCCGGCGTGGGTGGGAAACGTGACGCGGTACGGAAGGTGCTGCGCGCCGAGATGCGGGCTCAGCGTCGCAAAGGCTGACTCGCCCCAGTACACGGCGTTCGTCACGCTGCCGCGCACATACCCCGCACCGAGCGTCAGCGAGGCGTCGAACGCGCGTCCCGCGAACGCCGGTCGTACGTAGAGCGCGGATTCCGCAGCATTTCCCGGCACGAGCGGCGCGCTGGAGAAGACGTCGTACGGCGTGAGCGGCGAGAGCGGATCACCGTTCGCGAAACCGTTTGCTTCGGGCGGCGAAACCCCCGGCCCGCGCGTTCCCTGCGAGACGAACGTGACGTGCGCGTCGACGGCGAACCGCACCGTCCCGGGCCGTGGCGTCGGCGAGGGCGAAGGCGAAGGCGACGCCGGGGCGGCTTGAGCGAGCGTACAGGCGAAGAGCGCTGCAGCGAACACGAGGCTCATCGGCTCCATCATGCTTCGGGCAGCATCGCCTGTTCCTCGTCGGCCGTCGGGACGAGCTTCCAGCTCACCGCGGTGACCCCCGGCTCAACGCCGAGCCGGCTGACGACTTTCTCCAAACGCGCGTCCGCGCGGCCGGCGACGGCGACGTCGGCGACGATCTCGACCCGGTTCGAGCCGTTGATGTCCTCGCTGTAGACCGCATGGAGCGTGATTCCGGTCCCGCGGATCGCCGAGACCATCGTCTGGCGGACGCGGTCTTCGACGTCCTGGCGGCAGACCGCGCGCAGCTCGTACGTCGAGACGACCTCGGTGTCGTCGATCGGCTGCAAATTGATCCGCCGCGCGATCGGGCGCAGCATCACGTTCGCGGCCAAGATCGCGCCCGCGCCGATCGCCGCGTGCTCGAGGTGGCCGAGCCCCGCCAACGTTCCGACCGCCGCGGTCGCCCACAACGTCGCCGCGGTGTTGAGACCGCGCACGCTCAAGCCTTCGCGGAAGATCACCCCGCCGGCGAGGAAGCCGATGCCGGAGACGACTTGCGCCGCGACCCGCGTCGGATCGGCGCCGGGTTCGAACGGCGAAAGCATCACGAACAGCGCCGCGCCGACCGAGACCAGCGCGTTCGTGCGCAGCCCGGCCATGCGCTGGCGGTACTGGCGTTCGAGCCCGACCACGGTGCCGAGCGCGAGCGCGATCAGCAGCCGGATCGTGAAGTCGAGGAGCGTCATGGCAGTCAGCCGCCGTGAAGCGCGAGCTGTGTGACGCGGAAGACGACCAGGCCGACGGCAACGATCAAATATGCACGCAATCCGATCAGCCAGGCGCGGTTCAGCGTCCCCAGCCGGGCGGAGGGAAGCTGCGCGAGCGGCGGCATGCGCCACGTGCCGCGGCGCAAGCGGTCGAGGCGGTGCTGAACGCGCCGGCGCGGGCCGACGAACGACATCAGCACGCCGGTCAGGAACGTGACCACCCCGCCGACCACGAGGATCGTCAGGATGTGCGCGCTGCCGAGTGAGGGGAAGAGCACCGAGGCGGTGAGGATCAGCGAGAGCATCACCAGCACCACGATGACGACGCTGGTGAAGACGTTGACGCGGTGCGTGTTCGCCCACGGGCCGAGCACCGCGCGGTCGTTCGAGAGCAGCAGCAAGAAGATCGTCGCGCTCGGCAGCAGCACGCCGGCGAGTGCCTGCACGGCGTTCGTCAGCAAGCCCAAGGGAACGCCGGGGATGACGACCAACGCCGCGGCGAGTCCGATCAGGCCCAGGTAGACCGCGTAGAACGCCGGCGCGTCGGTGACCTTGCGGTGCAGCGAGTGGTTGAACGAGAGCACGTCGCCGAGCGCGTACGCCGACGCGAGCGAGACGGCGGCAGCGCCGATGATGCTGGCGTCGATCAGCGCCAGCGCGAACAGCACGCCCGGCACGTGCCCGGCGTACTTTCCGATCCCTGCCGCGACGGCGCCGGCGTCGGCGAAGTTGCCGAACTCCGGGCGGCCGTGGAAGGTCGCCGCGGCGAGCGCCATGATCGCGATCGCGCCGACCATCACGAAGACGATCCCGATCGCCAAGTCGGCGCGCTCGTACTGCAAGAAGCGCGGCGTGATCCGCTTGTCGATCACGTAGCTCTGCTGGAAGAAGAGCTGCCACGGCGCGACCGTCGTGCCGACGATCGCGACGATCAGCAGCATAACCGTGCTGAGATCGGCGCCTTTGGGCAGCCCCGGCACGACCAAGTCGTGCACGGTTTGGCCGAGCGGCGGGTGCACGGCGACGAACACCGGCACCAGCAGCAGGCTGACGATGCACAGCGCGACCGAGAAGCGCTCGAAGCGGCGGAAGTTTCCGGTGCTGGCGACCGCCATGACGACGGCGGCCGCGACGCCGATCGCGGGGATGCGCGGAACGCCGAGATAGTCGGCGGCGAGGCCGACGCCGATGAACTCGGTGACGAGCGTGAGCGCGTTCAGCAGAAACAGGTCGATGACGCTGAACGCGCCCCAGAACTTCCCGAAGCGCTCAAGGATCAGCCGGGCGTGCCCGACGCCGGTGACGGCGCCGAGCCGCAAGACCATCTCTTGGTTGACGTACAGCACCGGGACGAGCAGCAGCAGCGTCCAGAGCAGGGTCGTGCCGTAGTTCTGGCCGGCTTGCGCGTAGGTGCCGAACGCGCCGGCGTCGTTGTCCCCGACCATGACGATGAGACCCGGGCCGAGGATCGCCAGCAGCGTGCGCAGATGCTGACGCCAGCCCCGGCGCGGGGCGAGGTCGTGGCGCGCGATCGTTCCGAGCGCGCCTTCAATGTCTCCGACGTGCTGTTCGTCGAGGACGGCTTCCGCGATTGCCATTGCAGCCTCCGATTAGCGCGCGTGGAGGATCCAGAACGACGGCTGATCGGGCGTGCGGCGGTCTGCCGGAAGCGAAGAGAAAAACGTGGCGAACGTGGCCGCGAGCAGGCGCGGCAGAACAAAGACTTTCATCGGACTACTTTCTGTTAGCTGCGCCGCGACGTGCGGCGCGTGCGCAAACGCGCCCGACAAGCGGGCGGAGGTTGAGGCGAACTACTGCTGCCGTCCATCGCGGGTCATCACCACCTTTCACTGCGGCCTTCGGGCCGGGACGTTCGAAAAAGTAAAAAAACCGCCGGAGCTCCTCGCACGGCGGTTCGGGGGCCGAGCGGCCGATGGGGCCGGTCGCGTCTCCTCAACGTCCGGGGTTTGGCACCGTACGCCGTAGAGCGGAGAGCGGGCCCCCTGCTCAGCTGCGTTAGATCCCGCCTTGGGTTCGGCGGGGCCTGGTCACGCGTTGGGGTCTCTCGACCTTTCCGCGCAGCAGCCTGTTCTCGTACGGACGCCTCGCCTAACGAGGATGTCCAACAGAATTGTACGCCTTCGTGTCAACCCCACCCCGTGGGCGACATCAGGCGAACCGAATTAGGTGAGGCTTAAACGTGACGAGCGCACAAGGCATCGTTCATTGCGATGGGCGTTAGCTAGGCTCGCGCGGCGCGTTGCCGGTCGAGTCCTCATTGAAAGATCACTGTTCGCCGTTGAAGGCCATGACGCTGGCACTCCGACGTGGGAGAATATGTCCGTGGCTTCTCGATTCGAAGGGCAGCTTCGATGGCTGCACAAAGTTCGACTCTATCCGACGTGCGCCCAAGAACGCGTCCTCTTCGAAATGCTGCGCGTAACGCGTGAACTCTACAATGCGTTGCTTCAGCAGCGGCGCGACGCATGGACGACGCGCCACTACACCGTGACGAGCCACGACCAGTACCATGAGCTCACGGCGCTGCGCGCTGTCGAGCCGCGCTTCGCCGCGGTCTATCGCGAGAGCCAAGACGCAGTGTTGCACCGGCTAGACCTTGCCTTCGCTGCGTTTTTCCGACGGCTCAAACGCGGGCAGACACCAGGGTATCCCCGCTACAAGCCCGCGTCGCGCTGGAATCAACTCGAGTTTCCCCATGGGGATCGAGCGCTGAAGCTTGATCACTCACAGAAGCGGGTCCGGATCCCTGGAGTTGGCGCAGTGCGGTTGCGAAAGGGCCGCCTTGTTCCGGAGTTCGGACGCGCTTTCGTCGTTTTCAAGAGCGGTCGATGGTATGCAGTCTTTGAATCGCATCGGTCAGACGTGCCGCTGCCGAAGAACGGGCGGCGCATCGGGATCGACCGGGGAATCTACGTGCTCGCTATGCTGTCCGACGGCACGGCGATTGAGAATCCGCGTGTTGGCTCGCGCTGGCGCACCCTCGTGCAGTTCCATCAGCGCGCGCTCGACGCGGTAACCCAGAAAGGCGCCGCCGGCCACGTTGTCAACGTAAAGGATGCCGCTCGCGCAGCGGCGGTGCGGCGCCTGTCGCGCGCCAAGGAGCGCGAGGCAAACGCACGTCGCGACTGGCTGCATAAGGCGAGTCGCTTCATCGTGAACCGCTTCGACTTAATTGCGCTCGAAGCTTTGAACCTTAGCGCCATGACGCGTAGCGCCAAAGGGACGATTGGAGAACCAGGGAAGAACGTGCTTGCGAAGTCACGTCTTAATCGGGCGCTCTTAGACGCCGGATTCGGGATGCTGGCGACATTAATTCGTGAGAAAGCCGCATATGCTGCTCGCGAAGTAATCGAGGTCGACGCCAGATATAGTTCTCAGACGTGCGCGGCATGTAGGCACACGGCGCGAGGGAGTCGGCAGCGCCGACGTTTCGTTTGCGTGCGCTGTGGTCATGCGGCCGACGCGGATTTGAACGCGGCGCGCATCCTCCTGAAACGGGCGGAGTCGCCGCCCACGAGGGCACCGGGTACCGCCCGGGGCGAGCGGCATAAACCTGCTTGTCACGCCCACGACGAATTGGGGTCTCTCGACTACGGAAAGTTGCACTGCGTATAACGCGACGCGATTGCGGGCGCTTCACGCGCTGAAGCCCAAGCAACTCAGCAATGGCTGAGAGGACGGGAACTTTAGACTTGACGCACCAGACGGCCAACCGAAGCCTGAGCGAGGCCCTAGTGCTGTGGTAACGGAACCGCACCCTTCGGCAGAGGTGGCATCCTTTGCACGTCTGTTGCGCGTCGCGAGTGTTCGCCCTGGATTGAATAGTGATAAACGCCGTCGATCTTGGATCGAATGGCGCAGAGCGTTACGTCGGCCCCGGCCGAGAACTGCACGATAAACTCGCCCCGGGTAGACGTGCCCGTCGTCCAACTCGACGTCGAAGAAGTGGTCGCCATGGTCGTCCGCCTGTGCGAGTTGTTCCAAGGTGAGGCCGTCCGCCGGGCGTGCCTGCACAACCCTTTGGCTCGTACACGGCGAGGGTGCGCATCCCGCCAACACGAGAAGCGCAACGATTGACACGTGCCGACCACGGGCCGGAGGCATCCGCCGAAGGCCTACGCGGCGTATTCGACGTCGAGGACGTCGACGCGGCGGCCGGTGGTGAAGCGGCCGACGTACGGGGCGACGAAACAGCCCGAGGTGGGGGCGACGTCGGTGTAGTCGCGGCCGGCGGCGACGAAGACGTAGTCGAGGTTCGTGCGGCGCGCGTGCGTCGGATCGTAGCCTATGGCGACCGCGTAGTACGGCGCAGGTGCGGCCTGCAATACCTCGACCCACGCGTGCGTTCCGCCTTCGCCGAGCAGGTGGCCCGAGACGTACCGCGCCGGAACGTTGCACAGCCGGCACAGCGCGAGCATCACGTGCGCGTAGTCCTGGCAAACACCTTCGCCGCGCGCGAACGCTTCGGCAGCGGTCGTCTCGACGCTCGTCGCGCCGGAGACGTAGCGCATGTGGCCGGCGACGTACGAGTTGATGCGGTCGGGGAGCGCGCCGCCGGGATCCTCGGTGCCGTCGAGCAGCGCGCGCGCCGCGTCGCGCAGCGCGGCGCTCGGCATCGTCAAACGCGTCGGCTCGAGGTAGCGCGCGTCGCTCACTGCGCTCGGGTCGACTTGCGGCAGCGCCGCCGGCGAGCGCTCGATGACCGCGTCGTAGTCGAGCTGGATCGCGTGCTCGACGCGCTCGGCTTCGATCTCCACCACCGCATTGCCGAAAGCGTCCTCGATCCAGCGCACCGGAAGATCGGGCTCGACACGCAGGCGGTGGCTGATTCGGAGCTGGTCGCCGTAGAACGCCGGCGGGGCGACGACGAGCCGGTGCCGCAGATGGTGGATCGGCCCCGGGTACTCGTAGCGGAAGTGCTGGTTGAGCGCATACGACGCGCGCACGACGTCGGTGCCGGCGATCGTCCTGATCATCGTCTCACTCGACACGATCGGCCCAAACCGCCATTTTCTCGAGCCGCGCCGGCCCGTAGGTGGTGATCATCGCGACGTCGAGCGCGTCGCGCCCGCGCGCGATCGGGATGTGCCCGATCCGCCGCTGGTTGTTGCGCGGGTCGAACGTCCACCAGCGTCCGCCCAAGAACGCTTCGAACCAGGCGCAGAAGTCCATCGGCACGTCGACCGGCGGGACGCCGATGTCGGGGAGATAGCCAAAGGCATAACGCGCCGGGATGTTGAGCGCGCGGCAGAACGTCACCGCGGCGTGCGCGAAGTCGCGGCAGACGCCCGTCCGATCGCGCAGCACGTCCTGCACGGTCGTGTGCGGGAGGCTCGTGCCGTACTTGAAGACGATCTGCTCGTGCACCCAGTCGCAGATCGCCTGCACGCGCGCCCAACCGGGCTGCACGCCGCCGAACGTCTCCCACGCGAAGTCCGAGAGCTCGTCGGAAAGGCAGAACCGGCTCGGCAGCGTGTACACCAGCGTCTCGTCCGGAAGCTCTTCCACGGGGATCTCGCGCGCGTTCCAGTCGGTCTCGGCGGGCTCGGGCGACGTCTCGACCTCGGCGTCGTAGCGCATGACGAACCGGCCGGCGGGGATCGTCAGCCGGCGGCAGCGGTTGCCGAAGAGGTCGGCGTAGTCGTGGGACGCGATCGCCGGCTCCGTCGCCCAGTCCTCGTGCCGGACGCGCTGGCCGTGCTCCTCGGGCCGCACCAGCACGACCGCCGGCGTCGGACCCGGCGAATCGTACTCGAACCTGCACCCGACACGGACCACGAGCCGCGCGGCGGTAGACATCATTCGGGGCGAGCGTTGGCCGCCCGCCCGCGCGCCGCCTTTCGACAGAGGGCCAACGGTCATTCGCTGCGGCTGGGGTATAAGGCGAACGACAACGATGCTGAGCGTTCCCCGGCGTTCGGAGACCTCCGGCGTTTTCGACGAGTTTTTCCACGACGCCGAGACGCCGCGGCCGGTCTACGAGCGGCTGGCCGAGACGCTGCGCGCGATGGCGCCCGGCGAGCTCTCCGGCGGCGTGCGCGCGATCAACGCGGCGCTGCTGCGGCGCGGGGTGACCTTCACGGTCTACGCCGAGGACGCCGGGACCGAGCGCATCTTCCCGTTCGACCCGATCCCGCGCATCTTCGCGGCGGAGGAGTGGGAGCACATCGCGGCCGGCGTCGCGCAGCGGGTGCGCGCGCTGAACACGTTCCTCTACGACCTCTACCACCAGGCGCGCATCCTGCGCGAGAACGCCGCGCTGCGCGAGGCGGTGTTCTCCTCGAACCTGTACGTGCGCGAGATGATCGGCGTGCGCGTCCCACACAACATCTACATCCACGTCAGCGGGATCGACTTGATCCGCGACGAGAACGGCACGATGCTGGTCCTCGAGGACAACGTCCGCACGCCGTCGGGGATCTCGTACGTGCTCGAGAACCGCGACGTGCTCAAGCGCACCTTCCCGCGGCTGTTCGAAGGCTATCCGCTGCGGCCGGTCGACGACTACCCGCGCCGATTGCTGCGCACCCTGCGCGACTCGGCGCCGCCGACCGCGGGCGAGCCGAACATCATCGTGCTGACGCCCGGCGTCTACAACTCGGCGTACTACGAGCACGCGATGCTGGCGCGCCAGATGGGCGTCCCGCTCGCGGAAGGACGCGACCTGATCGTCGTCGACAACACCGTCTTTCTGAAGACGACGCGCGGGCTGGAGCGCGTCGACGTGATCTACCGCCGCATCGACGACGACTTCCTCGACCCGCTGTATTTCCGGTCCGACTCGGTGCTCGGCGCGGTCGGCCTGATGAACGTGTACCGCAGCGGGAACGTCACGCTCGCGAACGCGATCGGGACGGGCGTCGCCGACGACAAGGCGCTGTACCGATTCGTCCCCGATATGATCCGCTTCTACTTGAGCGAGGAGCCGCTGCTGCCGAACGTCGAGACGTACGACTGCACCGACGAGCGCCTGCGCCGGCACGTGATCGGCCGGCTCGCGGAGATGGTGGTGAAGCGCACCGACGGCTCGGGCGGCTACGGGATGCTGATCGGCCCGGCGTCGACCGCCGAGGAACGCGCCGAGTTCGCGCGCGCGATCGAGGCCGAGCCGCGCAGCTACATCGCCCAGCCGGTGATCCAGCTTTCGTCGCACCCGACGCTCGCCGGCGAAGAATTGGTTCCGCGCCGGATCGACCTGCGTCCGTTCGTGCTGTACGGCAAGCGCATCGACGTGCCTCCGGCGGCGCTGACGCGCGTCGCGCTGCGCGAAGGCTCTCTGGTGGTGAACTCTTCGCAAGGCGGCGGCAGCAAAGACACCTGGGTGCTCGGAGGATGAGCGGTGCTTAGCCGGCACGCCGAGTCGTTCTTCTGGCTCGCGCGCAACGTCGAGCGCGCGGAGACGGTCAGCCGCGTCCTCGACGTGACCTACACGCGCTCGATGGACCGCTTTCAGCACGACGTCTGGGCGCACCGCGCCTGGCGCACGGCGCTGGCGATCGGTACGCTGAACGAGCCGGCGGACGTCGAGCCGTACGACGCCGAGACGACGTTCGAGCGCTGCATCTTCGATCCCACGAACCTCTCCTCGATCGCCTCGACGGTGGCGATCGCGCGCACCAACGCGATCAACGTGCGCGCCGAGCTCTCGACCGAGACGTGGGAGAACGTCAACGAGCTGTACCTGGACGTGCGCGCGCAGCGGCTCGACGTGCTGACGCGCGAGGGACCGGCGCGCTTCCTGCGGCGCGTGCGCGACCGGTGTCAGGCGATCGAAGGCGTCACGGACGCGACGCTGCTGCACGTCGACGGCTGGAACTTCTTGCAGCTGGGCCGGTTCGCCGAGCGCGCATACCTGGCGCTGCGGATGCTCGCGACGCTCGACTCGCTCGACGAGCCGTGGCCGGAGTGGCAGGCGCTGCTGGAGATGGCGAGCGCGAGCATGCCGTTCGCGCGCGCGTCCAGCCACCTGCCGGCCTCGCGCGAGGTGGTCGACTTCGTGCTTTTTGATCAGACCTTTCCGCGCAGCGTCGGGTTCTGCGTGAACGAGGTCGATGCGGCGCTGCACCGCATCTCCGAGACGCCGCAGGGCCGCGGCTACACGAACCAGGCGGAGAAGCTCGCCGGACGGCTGTGCGCAGAGTTCAACTTCGCCGACGTCGCCGACGTGCTCGCCGAAGGCGGGCATTCGTTCCTGCAGCGCATTCGCGGCGAGGTCGAAGACCTGATGGCGGCGATCCAGGCGGTGTACTTCCCGCGCATCCCGGTCCCGACCGCGCCGCTGAACCCGGCCGAGATCGTGAGCGCCTGATGGAGCTGAACGTCGAGCACGTCACGACGTACCGCTACTCGCGCCCGGTCACCGAGAGCTATACGGTCGTGCACCTGCAGCCGCGCACGACGCCGCACCAGTTCTGCACGCGCTACGAGCTGGAGATCCAGCCGGGCGCGCGCTGGTTCGAGTACGTCGACCGCTTCGGCAACGAGGTGCAATACTTCTCGATCGTCCCGGAGCACGACGAGCTGAAGATCGTCGCGCGCTCGCACGTGCTGACGATGTCGCGCGGCGAGCCGCAGCCCGAGGCCGAACGGCGGCCGGGCGAGCTGTACGAGCTCGTGCAGCCGAGCCCGTACGTCGCGCTGACCGACGACGTCCGTGCGATCGCCGAGTACGAGATCGGCGTGCCCCGCGACGATCCGGCGGCGTATTTCGTCGCGGCTGGAAAGTACGTGCACGACTCGTTCGTGTACGTGAAGGGCGCGACGTCGGTGCGCACCACCGTGCACGAAGCGCTCGAGAAGCGGAGCGGCGTGTGCCAGGACTTCGCGCACGTGCTGATCGCGCTCGCCCGCGCGCGCGGGATCCCGGCGCGCTACGCGAGCGGCTACGTCTTCGCCGGCGACGGGGTCGTCGGCGGGGAAGCCTCGCACGCGTGGGCCGAGGCGCACATCCCGGGCCACGGCTGGCTCGGCGTCGACCCGACCAACGACAAGGTGGTCGACGACTCGTTCGTGCTGGTCGCGCTCGGCCGCGACTACGGCGACGTCAGCCCGACCCGCGGCCTCTTCCGCGGCCGCGCCGAAGGCGAGCTCTCCGTCAACGTCGCCGTCGAACCCGCCGGCGACCAGTAGGGGCCCGCAGAATGCTGCGATTCGCACTGTTTGTCGATGGCTCAAATTTGAGCGGCTCCCTGACCGCGATGAACCTCAATATCGACGACTACGAACAATTTTATGGAGCGATCTTTAAGCAGGGATTAGCCGATTTCGAGAAGGTGACGTTTGCGATCCCTCCCGTCTCGGGAATTTTGACGAGAGTCTACTGGTATCGCGTTGGTTCGATCGATGAGTGGGACCTTGATCAACAGCAGGCGGTCGACGCGCTTTATGATAGGTTTGTAAACGACCGAGAACTTCGCGATCAGTATCTCCAGTTGGTCGGTCCGACGAATCCCGGTCTACAGCACCAAGAGCTTCTGAAGAGAGCCTGGGACCTATGTTTTGAGAAGGGTAAGGCTTGGTATAACAAAAGGCGAGAGACTCTGCTTGGGTACCGGAAGTTCTCGCATTCAGTGCGCAGATCGACGGATCTTATCGACATCGTCGAATGCGGGCATTGGAAAGTCGATATTTTACATAACGAGGTTACCGAAAAACAGCTGGACACCAGTCTTGCCGTCGATATGCTTGCTTTTGAGCATAGTTACGACGTTGCAGTAGTGATATCGGGTGATGCTGATAGCATACCGTCCATTAAGTATATGAAGGAACGCGGAAAAACGGTCGCCGCAGTTGAATTTTTGTCGGGATTTCCACCAGAACAGAGGGGTCGCGGATTCTCGTCTCAACTTAAGTTGGCCGCGGACTACGTAATTCGCATCTATCAGATGAATCTAGTAAGGGACGGTCTAGGAAAGTTACGCACGACAAAGGTGTGATCAAGGTAAGGGCCCAGAGGTCCGTCGTTTTTCGACACGGTCGGAAAGTACGCCCACGGCTCGTTCCTCTACGTGAAGGTCGATGTCGGTACGCACGACTGTTCACGAAGCGCTTGAGAAGCTAGGCGGGGCGGGCCAGCCAGCACTTTGCGCTCGTGCTGCACCGCGTGCTTCGGATCGCACGCAACGCGAGGGTTACGTCTTCGCATGCGAGGGCGATCGTCGGCGGCGGAAGCGTCGCACGTGGACCGAAGTGCGCATCCCGTACACGGCTGGCTCTGCGCCGATCCGACCAACGGCAAGTTCGTGAACGACTCGGTCGCGCTGGTCGCCCGCGGCCGCAACTACGTCGATGTCAGCACCCGCGGCCTCTTCCGCAGCCGCGCCGAAGGCGGACTATCCGTCAACGTCGCCGTCGAACCCGCCAGCGATGAGCGGTAAAGTTTACTTTATTCGACCAATCTTGTTCGCCGAGCCTTCGGCGAACCAAATCGCACCGTCCGGTCCTGAGGTGATGCCATTCGGATAGCTCCCGCTTGTTGGTATTGCGGTCTCGGAGATAGTCCCGTCGGTAGCGCTTCGCCCAATCTTGTTTCCGTTCTGTTCCGTGAACCAAAGCGCTCCGTCCGCGCCCGAAGTAATCGCGTACGGGTAACTCTGTGAAGTGTAGACGTAGTACATGCTCGACGTACCAGTCGTTGTTATGCGACCGAGCATGCTCGAAGCAACCATGGTATACCACAAGGCTCCGTCGGAACCCGCGGTGATGCCGTACGGCGCCTTGCCGCCTGACGGAATCGGAAACTCCTGGATCTGAGCGCTGCTGCCTGGAGTCGCGTTGGCCGGGATCCGGCCAATTTGGTTGCCAGCGGCTTCTGTGAACCACAGCGCACCGTCGGAGCCCGCAGCGATGCCGTACGGGTTGCTCGCCGCCGTAGGAATCGGGAACTCGGTGACAGTGTCGTCGGTCGCGATGCGCCCGACCTTGTTTCCGTAGTACTCCACGAACCACATTGCGCCGTCGGGCCCTTTGGTGATTCCCATAGGTTCGCTGTAGCTCGTCGGGATCGCGTACTCGGTAATCTGCGCACCACTACCTGGACTTGCGTTGGTCGGAATGCGTCCAATTTTGTTCCCGCCATACTCCGTGAACCATAGCGCACCGTCGGAACCGGCCGCGATGAAGTATGGGCTGCTTCCGCTGGTCGGAATCGGATACTCGCTCGTTCCCGTACCACTCGTCGGCATTCGACCTATCTTGCTGGCATTCGACTCAGCGAACCACAAGGCACCATCCGGTCCAGAGGCGATGCCGATGGGGTTGCTTCCACCCGTGGGAATCGAAAACTCCGTAATCACGGGTGTTGGCGTAGGCGTGGGCGTTGGGGAAGGAGTCGGCGTCGGGACAGGTCCGCCAGGATAGTGCAGCCAGTTCCGCACATGGTACGGACCACCGGTCACGATACCGGCGATGACGGTCAGAGTGCTGACGCCGCCTGCGCTGTTATTCTGTTCAACAACTGTAATGGAGCTCTCACGGCCGAGCGCGTCGAAGGTAACCGATGAAACGACAGCGGTATGACCTCCATGTTGTGCGGCTGAACCGTTGCCATAACTTAGGATATCACCCGGCGCAGGTAGAGGTCCCAACCCGTTGTTCGCGACTTTGACCAGAAGCGAGCCGGTGTAGTTGTCGGCAATATTCCATCCATTTGCGGGATACGGCGCGATGTGGTATGCGAGGTACATGTATCGCATGCTCAACTCGACGCACTCCCACTCGAACTCGCCCCACGCGCCGGAATAGAAATGCACTTCGTAATCTGAGCCACCCATATTGGGACCGGGTCCGCAAGCGGGCACTCCCTGGACTGCGCCGCCAAGGGGATAGGAGCCGCTGTTGTGGCCGACATCGCAGTTTCCGGCCCACCACGTCGGTGAAGGAAGCGGTGTGGGATCCGAATGTAGTGATCGCCCGGTTGAGCCATTCTGCGTCGTCATTCCGGCCGGTGGAAGCGTCCTCGATCCGCCTCCGGCACAGCCGACTGAAACCGCCCCCAGCATCAAGGCGAGAGCCAAGACGGTGAATACATTGACCTGAAGGCGCCAGCGATAGCGCGACGTCATTGTGTCGCGCGGACGCCAAACATTGCCACGATCAGAGTGTGCGAGTGCGGGATTTCTCGATTTGTTGCGCATGCGGACCTTCTGCGTCGTAAATGGCCGCCCATGGCTCCGCGAAGAAATCAACCCAAATGCGCCGCTGAGGCATGCCGCATTCGGAGCCGGGACGTTTTCGTCGACCGAGAGCGTGGCACCCGAGTGTGCTTCTGGTCACTCGTCGGTGACGGAGTCGGATCGGCGCCCGCGCTAGTCAATGCACACCATACCCGAATAAGGCGAAGTCAAGCCAACTCGGCTCATAAGAACGAACGCTAGCACGCGCGAGGCTCCCCCGCGCCGTCTCTATACCTACGACAGACGCGGTGCTCGTGTACCGCGCAGTATGGAAGACGTCTCGGGCGTGTCGTTTTAGTGTGCGATTAGGAGGCGGCGTTACCGGGGTGCGAGGCTACGCGAAGAGACTGCGGACGCGTTCGCCGTAGCCGCGGCCGGAGATTACTTTGGTGCCGTTGCGGAGAACGATCACGTACTCGCCGTGGGCCCAGGGCTCCAGGCGGAAGATGCGGTCGGCGTTGACGATGACGGAGCGGTGCACGCGGACGAATCCCGCCGCGCCGAGCCGGTCTTCGAGTTCCGAGATCGTCTCGCGGATGCGGAGCGCCTGCGTGCCGAGGTGGAGCACGGTGTAGTTGCGGTCGGCTTCGAGCCAGTCGACGTCGTGGACGGGGACGAACTGCACCCCGTTTCGCGAGCGAATCGTCAGCCGTTCGGGAACGGCCGTCCGCGCGGCGACGCTTTCCAGCAGCTTGTCGATCTCGGCGCGCCGGGTCCGGTCGCCCAGCCGCGCACGCGCGCGCTCGAGCGCGGCGTTGAAGCGCTCCGCGGTGTACGGCTTGAGCAAATAATCGATCGCGTTGACGTCGAAGGCGTGCACCGCGAAGCGGTCGTGCGCGGTGACGAACACGATCGCTTCGGGCCGATACGGTGCCGGGAGCGCCTGCAGCACGCCGAAGCCGTCGAGCTCCGGCATCTGAATGTCCAGAAACAGAAGCGCCGGCCGCAGCTTGCGCACCGCCGCGACGGCTTCGCGCCCGCTTGCGCACTCGGCGACGAGGTCGATGTCGTCCCAGCCCGCGAGCAGCGTGCGAATTCGCTCGCGCGCCAGCGCCTCGTCGTCGACGATCACCGTGCGCAAGCGCGCCACCTCAGGTCGCGACCAGTCCGACCCGGCGCGGGATCGTCACGACGACCTCCGTTCCGCCGCCGTCGCGATTCGTCACGTCGAGCCGTCCCGCCGCGCCGTACAGTTCCGCGAGCCGCCGGCGCGTGTTTCGCAAACCGATGCCCTCGGTGACCTCGGCATCGGCCGGCAGCCCGCGCCCGTCATCGGCGATGCGCAGCACGAGCGCGTCGCCGGAGGCTTCGGCGCCGACGCGAATCGTCGTGCGCCGGCTCGACTCGTGCACGCCGTGGCGCACGACGTTCTCAACCAGCGGCTGCAGGAGAAAGCTCGGCACGCGTTCGTCGAGCAGCGGCTCGCCGACGTCGAAGCTCCACGACAATCGGTCGCCGAACCGCGCGTCCATGATGTCCAGGTAGAGCCGCGTCGTCTCGAGCTCCGTTCGGAGCGCCACCTCCTGCGCCGACGACGATTCCAGCGTGGCGCGCAGCATGTCGCTGAGCCGGGTCAGCATCGTGTCGGCGGCCTGCACGTCACGGTGCATCAGCGCCGAGATGCCGTTCAGCGTGTTAAACAGAAAGTGCGGGTCGAGCTGCGAGCGCAGCGCGTCGAGCTGCGCGGAGGAGAGCTGCGCCGCCAGTGTCGAGGCGCGGACCTCCGCCTGGCGGGCGGTGCGGTACCATTCGAGCGCGATCAGCAGGACGACAAAGATCACCAGCGAGAGGACGGCGCCGGACGAATCGGCGATCAGCACGATCCAGAACGAGTGGTTCTCGTGGAAGAGCGCGTTCTGCAGCGGAACGTCGATCGACCACTTCAGGAAGACGCACACGGCCATGACGAGCAGGTAGAGCAGAATGGTGCGGCCGATGCGCGGCGCGACGATCGGAACGCGCCGCACCAGCCAGACGTACACCGGCGTCGCGAGTCCCGTCGTGTAGTAGTCGAGCATGATCGAGCCGAACATCGGCGGCCACGGGCGGTGGACGGGTCGCGTCGAGTTGCTCGCCAGCCAGTCGGCGAACGAAAACAAACCGAGTGCCGTCCAGACGGCGGTGTAGAGCAGGATGTCGCGCCAGATGGCGGTTCGCGTCCGCATCGCCGAGAGGGTTCCGCGCCCGCGGCGCACGGTTCCCGCTCGCGCGGCGCGTATTTCTTTCGCCGTGCGAGCCCGTCCCGCGCCTCGGCCGGTTCGTCCCACAAGCCTTTATTCGCGCGCCGCGGACGCCTACGCTGGCGCCGCAATGCGAGCCTTTCTTCCGTGCATCATGCTCGCGGCCGCGTTCGTGCTGGCGCCGGCCGGTGCGCGCGCCGCGGTCTCGTCCGGCGCTTCGTTCACCGCGGTGCGCGCGCCGCATCCGCTCTCGCTCGATCCGTCGCTGAGCGATCCGGCGTGGCAGGCCGGCCGCATTCAACCCGACGGTCTGTGGAACGAGACGACCCGAGCGCCGGCCGGGCTGAGCACGAGCATCTATCTCCTCTACGATGACCGCAACCTGTACGCCGGCTTTCACGCCGAGCAGCCGGGAGCGACGATCGTCGCCGGGCAGACCACGCACAACGTCGGGTTCGGCAGCGACGATTTCGTCGGGGTCGGGATCGACACGAGCGGCGCCGGCAACGCGGTCTACCTGTTCGAGACGACGCCGGCCGCGGTGCGCTATCAGCAGGCGAGTGAAAACGCGCGCTACAACCCGCGCTGGCAGAGCGCGGCGCGCGTCGACGGAACGGCCTGGAACGCGGTGCTGATCGTCCCGCTGAGCGCGATGCGCCTGCCGGGCGGCGCGCACAAGTCCTGGCGGTTCAACTTCATTCGCAACGTCGCCGCAAAGGCCGAGCATCTCACCTGGGCATATGACGGCTTGATGGTCGACGGGCCGATCGCGTCGAGCTGGCCCACGACCAACGATGCGCGGTATTGGCCGCGAATCGCCGTCGACGGGATAACGGCGAGCGGTGCGGGCGCGCGTCCCAGGCCGCGCGCCGAGATCTTTGCGCTGGGCAGCATCGGCAGCGACCGCATGCAGTTCCAGCAATCCGACGGCACGTTCCGCACCCAGCGCGTCCGCACCGTAGGAACCGACGTGACGGTACCGATCACGAGCACGATCAACTTCGTGGGGACGGTCAACCCTGACTTCTCGAACGTCGAGGTCGACCAGCAAACGATCGCGCCGCAAGAGTTCCAGCGGCAACTCTCCGAGTACCGGCCGTTCTTCGCACAAGGCGCGACCTTCGTCAACCCGAACCTGACCTCGACGTTTTCGAGCCCTACCAGCCCGAACATCCTGCTGTTCTATTCACCGCGGATCGGACCGTTCGACCGGGGCGCGAAGCTCGAGGGCTCCTTCGGGCTGCAGTCGTTCGGCGTGCTCGGCGTGCGAGGATTCGATCAGACCACCGGCAACACGTTCGACGACATCGCCTACGGTTACAAGCACGCAACACCGAATCGGTCGTTCCGGTACTTCGTGGACGGCGTGATGGCACATCACAGCGTGGCCGGGGACGACGTGACGACCGATTTCGGGGCCGACGGTCAAAACGCGAAGACCGGATTTTTCTGGGGAACCGGTGAGACGTTCGAACACGGCAGTTGGGTGCAGCAGCCCGGCGTCGCGCACATCACCAACAACTTCGTCGGCGTTCAGAAGCCGAACTGGCAAGCGGTGTTCGGCTACAACGACCTGAGCCCGAACTTCAACCCGATCGACGGCCTGACGTTCAACTCCGACCTGCACGGCTTTCAGGGGTTCTTGTCGACCTCGGGCGCGACGAAAGCGATGAAGAACTTTCAGATCGCGCTCGCGTCCGATCGCTGGTTCGACGAGTCAGGCGCCGTTCACGAAGCGGATCTGCAGATCAACGCGACCGCGACGTTCAAGAACGGGCTGTCGATCAACGGGCTCGGCCCGAGTCTCGGCACCTTGCGCAGCTACGACGTCGTCGCCGACAACCGCACGTGCTCGGGGCCGGTGGTCGGGCGCGCCTTCTTCACCGGCTTCCCGTGCTACCGGAACGGGCAGGATACCCGCTTCGACCTCTTTCAAGCCGCGGTCGGCTACAGGGACGGCACGCCGCGCCCGATCGATCTCTCCGTCTCGTTCGGCCCGTTCGGCGGCAACGATACCCGCCTCTATTCGCTCACGACGTCGCGCCCGCTCGGACGGCTTTCGCTCGGACTTGAATACGACGGCACCGTGGAGCGCTCGCTGACGACCGGCGCGCTCGACTCGCAGTGGCTGCGCCGCATCTCGCTCGGCGCGCCGCTCGGCGCCGAGTCGAATCTCTCTGTCTCGCTGCGCTCGATCAACGGGCTCGGCGGCTTCGCGCCTCAAGCCGGCACGAACCTCGCCTTCGCCTATCACCGCCGGTTCGCCAACGGCGACGAGCTGTTCCTGAACTACGGCACGCCGGCCGCGTTCAGCACGCTCCATCGCTTCATCCTGAAATTCGTCTTCCACGTGAACGGCGACGCCGGCACGTAGCGCCCGCGCGTCCATACTTCATGTCGCGCTGAAGTGTCGCCGTGGTAGAATGCGGTATGACCGTGCCGAACTCAACCGCTGCTTCCGAATCCGAATCTAGGAAACGATGATCACCTGCTGCATTCGCTACACGCTGGACCCGCATGCCATCGGCGCATTCGAAGAATACGCGCGGCGCTGGCCGCCGATCATCGAGCGCTGCGGCGGCGGACTGCTCGGATACTTCTTGCCGAAAGAGGGCGCCAACAACGTCGCGCTCGCGCTCATCGAATTCGACAGCCTCGCCGCCTACGAGATCTATCGCCGGCGCCTCCTCGAAGACCCCGACGCGCAAGCGAACGTCAAGCACGCGCGAGAAACGCGCTGCATCTTGGTCGAGGACCGGTCGTTCCTCAGACGCGGGTGATTCCGAACCGCCTGGACGACCGGTTCGGGCTCGACTTCATTGGTGTTCGGCGATGTACTCGTCGGGGTCTTTGTCGACCGGTTTGACGCCGGCGAAGTGGACTGCTTCGTAAGTCGCGAACGCGACGGCGATGTCGTGGCGCAGCTGAAGGCTGGCATTGCGGCGGAAGTCGGTGAGGCCTTCGCGCTCCTCCTCGGCCATGTGGTCGCCGTTCGCCTTGTTTGCAGCGGCGACCGCGGCCCACCACTTGTCGCTGCCGGCGTCGTACCGCGCAGCCTCGGTGACCGCGTCGCGAATGTCGTTGTGGTCGCCGATCGCGTCCTTCGTCTCGGCTTCCGGCGTCTCGCCGCCTCCGGTTCCCTTCCCGACTTTGAGCAGTTGCGGGTAGAAGAGCTCTTCCTCAGCGGCCGCGTGCACTTCGAGGAACGCTGCCAGCCTCGACCAGATCGCGGAAAGCGCTTTCGTGTCGGTGCGGCCAACCTGCTCGAGCACGGCGAAAAGCCGCCGCTGTTCGTGGTGATCATCGAGGATCAACTGGGTGATGTCCATTGGGGACGACGAACGGCGTTCGTTACGTGGTTGCCGGGGCGGGCGCGACCTCGCGTTCCGGCTCCGGCGCTTGCGGCGGGCGGCGGCGGAAGGAGGGCGGCTTCGGCGCGAAGCGCGGCTCGATGTGGCGCGCGACCCACAGGTAGATCGTCGGCACCAGCACTAGCGATAGCATCGTCGAGGTGACGAGCCCGCCGATGACGACGGTGCCGAGCGGGGCCTGCGTCTCCGAGCCCGATTCGATGCCGATCGCGATCGGGAGCATCCCGCCGAGCGTGGCGAGCGTCGTCATCAGGATCGGGCGCAGGCGCATCGGTCCCGCGTGCATGAGCGCTTCGCGCGGGTCGAGCCCTTCGTCGCGCCGCAGCTGCTTGGTGAACTCCACGACCAGAATCGCGTTCTTCACCGCGATGCCGACCAGCATCAACGAGCCGATGAACGCGGTGAGCCCGAAGGCGCGGTGCGTGATCCACAGCCCGCCGATGATCCCGATCACCGCGAACGGCACCGCGCACATGATCACCAGCGGGTCGAGGAACGACTCGAACTGCGAGGCGAGCAACATGTAGATCAGCGCGATTGCCAGGATCACGACCAGTGTGAGCGCCTGGAACTGGTTCGTGTTCTGCGTGACGGCAGGGCCGTATTGCCAGCGGTAACCCGACGGCAACGTGTACGAGTTCATGATGGTGGTGACTTCGTCGAGCACCTCGCCGAGGGTCGCGCCGATGACCGGCGCGGTGATGCTGACGTAGCGCGCCTTGTTCTGACGCGGGATCTGCGAGGGTCCTTGACTGATCGCCAGCGTCGCGACCGCCCCGAGCGGAACGGCGTTGAGCGAGACCGACGACGACCCGCTGCCCGTCTCCGTCGGGCCGGAACTCGCCGACGAGGATGAGCTGCCCGTGCTCTGGCCCGGCACGAACGTTGGCCCGGTGCTCGCGGCCGTCGAGGCCCCTCCGGAAGAGCTTGGGTTGATCAGCAAATCGCTCAGCGACGCGTAGGTGCGGCGCTCCGCCGGCGGGAGCTGCACCATGATTGGGTACTGCGTGCCGTTGGTCTGCCAGTACGATGCGATCGTGCCGCTCGTCGCGGTCGAGATGATGTTCGAGATGTCGCCGGTCGTCACGCCGAGCTGCGCGGCGACGCGCCGGTTCACGGCGACGTCGACCTCCGGCTGCGAGGGCGTGATGTTGGTGTCGGGGCGCACGATCCCTTTGACCTGCGCGATCTGCGGGATCAAGTCGCGCTGCGCCATCTTGTAGAGCTGGTTGATGTCGGGACCGTAGAGCTGAACCTCGATCGCGTCCGAGCCCTGGCTCACCGTTTGCTGCACGATGTCGATGCTGCTCAGGAACGCCTGCGTTCCGACCAGCGCCTTGCGCAGATCCCGGAACCGCGCGCGCTGCTCGGGGGTGAGATTGTTCTGCGGCGTCGTCTGCTGCTGCGAGGCGCCGGCGCGCCGCACGACCCCGCCGAGCCGGCGCTGCCATTCGGTCACGAAGTCGTCGGCCGCGGCGCCACGCAGACCTGGCTTGAGCGCGACCGCCATCGAGGCTTGGTTGGTGACGATGCGGGTGCTGCCGCCGCCGAACGCCGTGCCGACGGAGACCGAGACGTCCTGCACGCGCGGGTCGGCGAGCAGTGCCTGCTCGACCTTCTGCGAGACGATGTTGGTCTGCGCGACCGCAGTGCCGTTCGGCGTGCGCACGTTGAGCCGAATGAAGCGCGAGGACGAGGCGGGGAACGTCTCGGTCTTCACCACGCCGAGCTTCACCGCGCCGAGCGCGAAGATCAGCAGCACGACGCCGATTCCGAGCACCAGCGCGGGCCGGTCGATCGCGTTGCCGAGCAGGCGTTTGTAGCCGCCTTCGAGTCGCGCGTACGCGCGGTCGAACCCGGCGCTGAAGCGCTGGTAGGCGTTGCCGTGGCTGACCGCGCCTTCGGCGACGTGCGCGCTCTCGCGGTCGAGCATGAAGCTCGAGAGCATCGGCACCGTGGTGGTCGCGACGAGCAGCGAGATGCCGACGCCGACGATGATCACCAGCGCGAAGGGCCCGAAGATCAGCCCTTGGAGCCCCGGGATCAGCAGCAGCGGGACGAACACGGTGACGACGGTGATCGTCGAGGCGAGGACCGCCATGAAAATCTGCGCGGTCGCGTTGCGCGCCGCTTCGCGCGGCGACTCGCCTTCGTGGAGGTGCCGGTAGATGTTCTCGATGACGACGACGGCGTCGTCGACGATCAACCCGACCGCGAGCGCGAGACCGCCCAAGGTCATGATGTTGAGCGACTGGCCCAGCATGTAGGAGGCGAAGAACGTTCCCATCACCGAG
The DNA here is from genome assembly GCA_019235885.1 of Candidatus Eremiobacterota bacterium. GTDB lineage: Bacteria > Vulcanimicrobiota > Vulcanimicrobiia > Vulcanimicrobiales > Vulcanimicrobiaceae > Vulcanimicrobium. The sequence continues at coordinate 91,431 of JAFAKB010000091.1, forward strand.
ATCGGGAGCGAGACCGCGACGATCAGCGTCGAGCGCAGCGAGTGTAGGAAGAGCAGGATGATCAGGACGGCCAGCACCGCGCCATAGATCGCGGTGTGGACCAGCGCGTCGACCGCCTGGCGGATGAAGCCCTGCTGGTCGAAGACGACGCCGAAGTGCATCGTCGGGTAGCGCTTCTGGAAGTCGGCAATCTTCGCGTAGACGCCGTCCGAGACGGCGATGACGTTCGCATCCGGCTGCGCGGTGATCGAGAGCGAGATCGAGGGCGTTCCGTCGAGCCGCGAGAAGCTGCGGACTTCCTGGACGCCGTCGGTGACGGTGGCGACGTCGCGGATGTAGATCGGCGCGCCGTTCTTGACGGTCAGCACGGTGTTGGCGATCTCGTCGGCGTTCTTGTAGAGCGCGTTCGCCCTGATCACATACTCGTTCGGGCCGATCGCGAGCACGCCGGCCGGCGCGTCGACGTTCTCGTTCTTGATCTTGCTGACGATCGTGTTGGTGTCGAGCCCGTAGCCGGCGAGCGCGGCCTCGTCCGGTTCGACCATGATCGCGCGCTGCTCGCCGCCGAAGACGCTCACCGAGCCGACGCCGCCGACGCCGGCGAACTCGTCGGCCAGCTGGTTGTTGAAGAGGTCGTACAGGTCGCGCAGCGGGCGGCTGGTGTCGGTGACCGAGAGGCGCACGACGGGGAGCGCGTTGGGGTCGGCTTTTTGGATGACCGGCTGCTGCAGCAGCGGGTCGTTCGGGAGCGAGGTCGCCGCGCGCGCGACCTGCTGCTGGATGTCGGTCGCGGCGACGTTGATGTTCGTGCCGTACTTGAAGGTCGCGCGGATCGTGCTCTGGCCGGTGAACGAGTTCGACTGCAGGTAGTCGATCCCGGAGACGCGGCTGACCGCGTTCTCGAGCGGCCGCGTGACGGTCGACTCCATCGTCTCCGGCGCGACGTTACCGTAGTTCACCGTCACCGAGACGACGGGCGGCTGGAAGCTGGGAAGCAGGGCGATCGGGAGCCGCGGGATCGCGAAGATCCCCAGGACGACGATGGCGCACGCCATCATGGCTACCGTGACTCGGCGGGTGACCGCGAAATCGGCTATCGACAAGAACGTTCTCCGGGCGGGCGCGACCTCCGCAAAGTTTCGGTTTTTTCCCTGAGAGGGCGCTCAGGAGAAGGTACCCGTTCGGCGGGCCTTGCCGAGGGGGCGAGCCGGGAGCGTGTCGGGCCCGCTCGGCTGCTTTGTCCATGGTTTCCGCGCGAAGGGAGGGTCGGAGCCGCGGCGCGCGGAGAAGCGGTGCACTTGCATGGCACCGTCGCGGATGCTGGCTGTAATCGGCGCGCTGGGGCTCTTCGCAGGGTGCGCCGCCGTTCAGCCGGCCGGTTCACCGCCGCGCGCTGCGGGCTCCGGTGCCCCTGCCCGGCAGGTGTGGCGATATGTGCTCCCGGCCCGATTCACGATAACGCACGTGCGCGCGGGCGACGACGCGATCGTGGTCGGCGGCGACTCGGAGATCCGGGTGTTGGACGCCGCCTCGGGACGGCTTCGATGGCGGCGCGACGGCGCCGTGGGTGGTATCCTCGTCGGCCGGGACGTGGTCTACGGCACCGCCGGTGGTGCGCTCGTTTCTCGCCGATCGAGCGACGGACGCCTGAATTGGAAACGGGACGGCGCTTGTCCCGCACCTCCGGAGTACGCGAAAAATCTCTCGAGCCCGACGATCGTCGTACGCTACGGTGACGATTTGATTGCCGGCTGCTGGGGAGGCGACATGGTGCGGATCTCCGCCGCATCGGGCAGCGTTCGCGCGCGTTCCCGCAGTGCGTTCGCGGTCACCAAGGTCGATTCAATTCGGCCGCTCGGCCGGTGCGCGCTCGCCGTGGCGGGAACAACGGACGGGGCGCACCTGGTCTCGCAGTCCGCGATTGTCGACTGCAAGCAGCTGCGCGCGATCGTACCTCAGGGAAGTGATCTCTCGGTTCTCGGTGCGATCGGGAACACGGCCGTGCTCGACGACCTGTGTTGCAACGGGCGGCCCGACGTCTATCAGCCGGCGACGATCATTCTCGCGAACCTCGCGACCGGCAAGGAATCGCCGGCGGTCGACTTGAGGCCCGAGCCCGATCGCTATCCTGCGAATCACCGCCCGCTCGGTCAAGGTTCGGCAGCCATGCTCGACGGAAACGAGCTGTATCTGGTCGTCGACCGAACCGTGTACCGATACGGCGATCCGCGCTCACTGTTGAGCAGCCCGCAGCGCATCCCGGGCGAGCTCGTCGACTTTCCCGTTTTGCTGCGGCACGGACTTCTGGCGCTGCGCGTGCAAGTCGCCGGCGGAGCCGTCGAAGATCAAGTCGTCCGAATCCGCAACGGAGCGATTGAAGCGTTGTGGAGAAGACCGGAAACGGGGGCGGTGGTGATCGGGTACGATGCGAGCGAGATGCCGGACGTGGTCCGGTTCGACACGATGAACGGACCGAACATGACGCAAACCCTCGTCCGAACGACCGACGGCGGCGAACTTCAGGTGCCGTGTGCTCCTGCGGCCGTCGCCAGAGGCCTCGTCGTGTCGATCTGCAACACGCAGACGCTCGTCGGCAACCGCTACCTGCAATACGTTGCCGCCTATCGCTGGCCCGAACCCCAGCGGCCGCAGTCTACCGCTGCGGCGCGGACGCCGTCCGGCTAAGGCGCTTGTCGGCGCCGGATCGGGCGTGATAGTATCCGGGGGTTCTTCGGGCGCCTCACCCGGCCCGGAGATTCCCCGCTGCCCGGCCGATTGGCGCCGGGCCGCCGGCCCCGCCGGCGTCCAGAGAGGGCATCATGGCTGTCACGACCACCGACTACGAAGTCACCTATATTCTGCGCCCGAGCCTCGAAGAGACCGAGGTCGACGAGCGGTCGAACGCGATCGCCGAGGAGCTGAAGACCCGCGGCGGCGAGGTCGTCGGCGAGCTGGAGAAGCTGGGCAAGCGCCGTCTCGCCTACGAGATCGACGACGTCCGCGAGGGTTATTACGTCGTCATGCACTTCAAGAGCGGGGCCGAGGAGGCCAAGGAGCTCGAGCGCCGGCTGCGGCTGAACGAGAACGTCCTGCGCCACATCGTCATCCGCAAGGACGACTGAGCCCGCGCGGGCCAGCCCGCCCCCACATCGCGAACGGCGTCGTCCACACTGCACCCGGAATCCACAGATTGCCGGCCGGCTCGGCGCGCGACGAGCGTGTCGGACTGAGCCTGTCGAAGGGCGAGCGGGCGGAGAACTAAGCCCGCACAATGCCGGGCACCTGGCACACTAAGCGCATATTCTTGACGCGGCACCAAGCCACGCACAGCAAGCAGAAGGAAGACGACAATGGCAGGCAGCTTCAATCGCATCACCCTGGTAGGCAACCTGGTCCGCGACCCCGAGATTCGGTACGTGGGTTCCGGCGCCGCGGTCACCAAGTTCACGCTGGCGGTCAACCGCCGCGCCAAGCAGCAGGAAGAGACGGACTTCATCGACTGCGTCGCCTGGGACAAGCTCGCCGAGACTTGCAACACGTACCTGAAGAAGGGCATGTCGTGTCTGGTCGACGGCCGCCTCTCGATCCGCAGCTACGAGACGAAGGAAGGCGAGAAGCGCAAAGCCGCCGAGGTCGTCGTCAACACGATGCAAATGCTCGATCGCGCGAACCGCAGCGCCGGCGACGGCGGCAGCTACGAGCGCCCGCGCGCAGCAGCACCGGCAAACGGAACCGGTGGCGGCGGATATGACGACGCCCTGGACGAGGAAGAGATTCCGTTTTAGTGCTGTCTCACTTTGAATCTGCTTTGGGCGGTATTCAAAGTGATAAATTCGATTCAATGTGAAATTCAGCGCCGTTCAGGCGAGAGAGGCCCCGCCTATGGCGGGCCCTCTCTCGTGTTTCGCCGCGGCGGCCTAGGCTCGTCACCGCGTCAGGATCGCTGAACGCGCTCATTGCGAAATTCTTCGAGGCTCGAGGCACTGAGGTGCGATGGTGGGCGTACATGCCGCTATGCGTCGTCCAGACGAACGTTGGTCGGCGGGACGTCCCAAAAGACGAGCTCGCCGTTGCCCGCGACGCCGAAGCGCTGTTGGCCGCGCAAGCGCAGCGCGTCGCCGGCGGCGAGGCGCTCTCCGTTGGCCGTCACCGTGCCGTCGGCGACAAACAGAAAGCCGTAGCGGCCCTCGCGCAGTTCGACCGGCAGCGTTCCGCCGCTCAGACGCGCGACGCGCAGCGTCGCGTCCTGGCCCAGCGCGATCGGCGCCGTGACGCTCCCCTCACCGCTGGCGATCGTCAGCCAGGTGCCGTCCCGTTGCGCGGTGGTGAACTCGTGCTGTCCGTACTGCGGACGTTCCCCGTAGCGCTTGGGCAGCACCCACATCTGCACGAAGTGCACGTCGCGCTCCCCGGAATGGTTGAACTCGCTGTGCGTGATCCCCGTGCCGGCGCTCATGTACTGCACACCGCCGGGCGGCACGATGCCATGCTGCCCCATCGAGTCGCGGTGCTCGAGCTCGCCGCGCAGCACGTAGGTTACGATCTCCATGTCGCGGTGCGGGTGCGTGCCGAAGCCCTTTCCCGGCTGCACCGTGTCGTCATTAAAGACACGCAGCGCGCCCCAGTTGAGATTCTCGGGGTCGTAGTAGTCGGCGAAGCTGAAGCTGTGGTGCGTCTGCAGCCAGCCGAAATCGAAAAAAGCGCGCTCGCTCGCGCGTTGCACCGTCGCGACCGGCCCACCGGGGTCTGGCCGTAATACCCCCATGTTGCTGTCCATGCTCCTCACGACCCGAAGCCCGTTGCGGGTGGTGGCATGGCCAGCGAATCGCCCTCGCCCCGGGCCGCCAAGCGGCGGCCGAGCAGCAGGTGATAGTAGAGCATTCCGCGCTGGTCGCCCAGCGCGCACAGCAGCGTGATTCCCAACCGGGCCTTTCGGCCCGGTGCGGAC